>CAJPST010000005.1 GCA_905373425.1 uncultured Mesocricetibacter sp. | reverse complement strand
GGGTTCCCTATTTCTTCTGAAATTTAAACCGCACTTTGAGGTTTTAGTAATATAAAAACGCGCTTTCAGCGCGTTTTTTAATCAACTACTACTGATGACTTTCATAGGCTAATAGAGTATTAAACATCAACATCGCCACCGTCATCGGGCCAACTCCACCTGGTACCGGAGTGATAAATCTCGCCTTTTCGACAGCTTTGACGAATTCTACGTCACCTTTAAGTTTACCATCTGTACCACGATTAATTCCTACATCGATTACGATAGCCCCTTCTTTTATCCAATCCCCAGGAATAAATTCGGGCTTACCAACCGCGACTACAAGAATATCCGCTTGGCTAATATGATGCTGCAAATCTTTGGTAAAACGATGTGCTACAGTAACGGTGCAACCCGCAAGTAACAACTCCATTGCCATCGGACGACCGACAATATTGGATGCCCCTACCACTACAGCATGTAGCCCATGTAAATCGACCTCAATGTTTTCTAAAAGTTTCATTATTCCGTAAGGCGTGCAAGCCCGCAGAGTAGGAATACGTTGACAGAGGCGACCGACATTGTACGGGTGGAAACCATCTACATCTTTATGTGGCACAATACATTCAATTACTTTAGTGCTATCAATATGTTTAGGTAACGGCAATTGAACTAGAATACCATCAATATTATCATCATTGTTTAACCGCTCGATCAGATTTAATAATTCTTGCTCAGACGTGGTCTCAGGTAAATCATAAGATTGTGAATAAATGCCAATTTCCTCACAGCTTTTACGCTTACTGCCAACATAAACCTGAGAAGCCGGATCTGAACCAACCAAAATCACAGCCAATCCGGGAGAGCGTCTATTTTGAGCTTGGTAAGCCGCGATTTTTTGTGCAATTTCCGTTTTTATTTTTTTAGCCGATTCCGTGCCTGAAATTACTTGTGCTGTCATTCAACATTCCTTAATTAAATAGGAGACTATAGTGCAATATTTTGACAGAAAGGCTCAATAAATGTAAGTATGAGTGGAATAAATTTGACCGATTAGCTGCAAAAATCAAAAAATTCATTGACCTTTGGCAAAAGAAAACTATAATGCTCACATCTGTCGGCGAGTAGCGCAGCTTGGTAGCGCAACTGGTTTGGGACCAGTGGGTCGTAGGTTCAAATCCTATCTCGCCGACCACTTCCTCTTATATACCGATGAAAATGCGCCCTTAGCTCAGCTGGATAGAGCAACGGCCTTCTAAGCCGTAGGTCATTGGTTCGAATCCAATAGGGCGTGCCATTACTTATCAAAAATCATCTTATTATAAAATTAAAAATATATCTTCAACCTAAGATTATCTCTGCAATTGCTTAAGTCGCTCAGCTCTTTTCGGTTCTGTTTTTTCCAATAGTGTCAAATTTTCGCGGTAAAGTATGTCATTTTTCTCAGAAAGTGCGCAGAGCGCAATGTTCTCGTAAGTATCTGCCTGATGATAATAATTCGGGCTATTGAGAGCAGAGCTAAATTGTTTATACGCAGCATTAAATTCGCCATTTGCACATAAAAAAGTGCCGTAATTATTATAAACGTCGCCTTGTTTATTATCTGAGTCAATGGCTTTTAGGTAGGCTTTTTGCGCCTGTTCAGCATCTCCCTGAGACTGATAGAAATACGCTAATGCGGAATGAACAAGATAGTAATCAGGCGCATAAGCATGGGCTTTATCCAAATTTTGCTTTGCCTGCTGAACATTTTGTTGAGCCAAATAAGCCAATCCAAGTTCTACCCGCGCTTTAGCAGCTTGTTGCCGGTCAAAATTCTGTGACGGCATTTGAGATACGCAAGCAGAAATCAAAAGAGAAAAAAGTGCGGTCAAAAATTTAGTAGTTTTTTGCAACATCTTTTTTTCTCCTCATCTCATGATTGGTTTATGTTATTGCACCTGTATGGCAATTCCCTCACCAAAACGCTTCTTCATAGCGGTACGTTTGGTTCGATCGATAACTTCACCGGCTAACTGCCCGCAGGCGGCATCAATATCGTCACCACGCGTTTTGCGTACAATCACGGTGAAACCATATTCCATCAGAGTTTTCTGGAAACGATCCACCCGTGTATTAGAGCTTTTACCATAAGGCGCTTCCGGGAACGGGTTCCACGGAATCAAATTAATTTTACACGGTGTGTTCTTCAACACCTTGGCTAACTGATGGGCGTGTTCAACACCATCATTAACATGATCCAGCAACACATATTCAATAGTCACTTTACCATGGTTAGCATTGGAAACGCTCAAATAGCGGTTTACAGAATCAATTAATGTCTTAATATTGTATTTTTTATTAATCGGCATAATTTCATCACGCAACTCATCATTCGGTGCATGTAATGAAATTGCCAACGCCACATCAATTTTTCCACTCAGCATATCCAATGCAGGCACAACACCCGCGGTGGAAAGTGTTACGCGGCGTTTCGACAATCCATAAGCAAAGTCATCCAACATTAATTCCATCGCCGGCACCACGTTTGCCACATTCAGTAACGGCTCTCCCATTCCCATCATCACAACATTAGTAATCGGACGCACTCCGGTAACACCGAAATTACCTAAGATTTTTGATGCGCGCCATACCTGGCCAATAATTTCGGAAACGGTCAGGTTGCGATTAAAACCTTGCTGTGCGGTTGAACAAAAAGTACAGGCTAAGGCACATCCCACTTGAGAGGAAACGCATAAAGTCGCACGATCCGCTTCCGGAATGTAGACGGTTTCCACCTGTTGGTCTCCGACCTGCATCGCCCATTTGATCGTTCCGTCACTTGAGCGTTGTTCTACCGCAACTTCCGGCGCTTTGATTTCGGCTACCGACTTTAACTTTTCACGCAATACTTTGTTAATATTAGTCATATTGTCGAAATTATCTTCACCGAAATGGTAAATCCACTTAACCAACTGATCAGCTCGGAAAGGCTTTTCACCCAGCTCATTAAAAAACTCACGCATTTCTCGGCGAGTTAAATTCATTAAATTAATTTTTTCTGACATTGTTTTCCCTTTGTCACGTTGCTACACATTACGACATTAAGGCTTAGATAAGCACTCAAATAATTAAAGGGCGTTATTCTAACGATTTGTCGCCCTCTAATCTATCAATTTTGTAAAATAAAAGAAAATTAGACCGCACTTTTTTGCGAGCGAGATCGCAAAAATCAAAAAAGTGCGGTCAAAAATACGTAACTTTTACTTTGATATCGTTTGTTTGTTCTTTTCTTCTTCCTGTTCTGCTAGCGCATCACGAGCAGAGCGGATACTTTTTTCAATAAGCTCACGTCGTGAATCATCTTCCGGCATTAAGCGCAACATCATCGCCCAAGTTACCGCAGCCATTTTGTAATCTTCCTGTTCAAAATAACGGAACGCCAATAAACTTAATGCTTCTATATTGGTATGATCTTTACGGATCACTTCTTTCAATAATTCCTCGCCTTTATGGCGATCACTTTGGTCTTCTGAAGTGGACAGAATGCGTGCATAACCTATTTTATAGTCGATATTTTCAGGTTCAAGTTGCACCGCCTTTCCATAGCTATCATACGCAAGCTGACCATTATCCATTGCCGTGCCAATTTGCCCAAGTAACCACCAGCTTTTGGCGTCATTCGGATTTTTTTGCAACTCAATACGCAAAGCTGTAGCAAACTGTTGCATTTCCGTTTCACTCAACGGATTGCTCTCCTCCTCTTTTAGACGCTCATAAAAGTGCGGTAACTTTTGATGCGTTTTTTCAATCATGGCTTCCGCTTGCCATGAACCGACGGAGAAATACACGGTTGTAGCAATGATTCCCAAGCTGAGCAAGCCCGACACAAACCAAATTTTGCCATAACGTTGTTCCGCATGTCGAATTTCTTCCACTCGCTCCGGAATATCCTGCAATAACGCTTGTTGTAACTCTACTTTCAGTTGATGAGCATTATCTAACAATCCCTGTTGTTCATCGCGTTCGATTTCTTGCAAACGGTCAAAATAAAATGCTTTATTGATTTCATCACGTTCCGCCACTTTAGTGGTACGCGAGTTTCGCAATAGCGGATAAAAACATACCAATGCTACAGCAGCCGTTAATAATGCGGCACTTAGCCAAAAATTCATTTATTATTCCTTATCTTTCAGCAATTCTTGCAGACGTTGTCGTTCTGCATCCGTTAAGCTTTCCATTTGTTCAACAGAAACATTTTGTTCCTGATTCTGCATGACATTCTGTATTTTCGGTCGTCGACGTAAGACCAGAGCAATGCCAAACAACACCAGCAATAAAGGTAACACCCATAACATTATTGTAGCCGCAGTCAACGGTGGGTCATAGGTCACAAAATTACCGTAACGTTGCACCATATAATCTACCACCTGCTGCTTGCTTTTACCTTCCTGCAACAGTTCGAACACCTTAGCGCGCATATCTACCGCAATAGTGGCATTGGAATCGGCAATATTATTATTCTGGCATTGCGGGCAACGCAACTCCTGAGTTAATTGTTGATATTCCTTTTCCTGATCCGGCGAGGTGAAATTTAATACATCAATCGAAGCCCAAGCAGAGACGGAGCAGAAAAGTGCGGTCAAAAAAAACAGAATTTTTTTCATCGGATTTCCTCCGACAATTTACTATAAAGTGGTAATAACTTTTCTTTCCACACTCGCTCATTTACATCACCGGCATGGCGGTAGTGAATAATTCCGTTGCCATCAATTAAGAAAGTTTCCGGTGCTCCATATACCCCTAAATCTAAGCCGAAGGAGCCTTTCTCATCTTTCAACACCACTTGATAAGGGTTTTTTAAATCCCTCAGCCATTTAACCGCTTTATCGTTTTGATCTTTATAATCTAACCCGATAATTCGAATTCCCTGCTCCGCCAATTGATTCAAATATTGATGTTCCGCATAACAAGTCGGACACCAAGTCGCCCACACATTTAATAGAACCGGTTTACCCTGACGGAAAAGTTCCTCACTGTATTCCTTATTATCAAATAAATCATACAGTTTTTTACTTGGCATTGGTTTACCAATTAAGGCACTTTCTAAAGCTTTTGGGTCATCTCCTCGTGAATTGCGTTGCAACTGCACAAGGAAAGCGACGGTTAACACCAAAAAAACAATTAACGGAATATAGAGTTTTTTGTTCATTTAATACCTATTTGTATTAGGAAAATATTAATTATTCATTAGTAATTCTTAGAGTTGTGGTAATAGGCATAGCACTTGCCAGTACAACAAACTCCTGTTTTAAATTATTTCGCTTCTTTCAACATCTTGGAAAAACGATAGCGGCGATCAAACATACAGAGTAATCCGCCCAGAGCCATAAAGACTCCTCCGAGCCAAATCCAACGGATAAACGGCTTATAATATAAACGTAACGCCCAAGAACCATCGCCCAAACTTTCTCCTAGCGCCACATAAAGGTCTCGGGTCAGCCCCCAATCAATCGCCGCCTCGGTCATCGTCATTTTACTGACTGTATAAAAACGTTTTTCGGCAAATAAAATAGCTTCTGTTTTACCGTTTTTAAGAATATCCACTTGCGCTTTTCCGCCAGCATAGTTCGGTCCGTCGGCATTAGAGATACCTTGAAATTTATATTCATAGCCGGCTATTTCCACGCTGTCCCCTACGTTCATTCTTACATCACGTTCCACACTGTAATTTTGACTGAAAGCTATGCCCCACACAGTCATCGCCACTCCAAGATGCGCTAAAAACATTCCCCAGTGAGAACGAGAAAGTTTAGTTAAGCCGGGAAAAAAGCCGGAACGATGAGTAGCCCGTTGTTGTAATTCATACAAACTAAGCAAGACAATAATAACTGCCATCATCGTTCCTAACACTGAACTGACGGTTAGTTTATCCTGCAACCAAAACGGCAATACAAAACCTGCAATCACCATTAAAATCACGGAGATTACTACCGGCGTACGGATAGAAGAAAATTGATCACGTCTCCATTTAACCAATGGACCAACCCCAAGCAATAAGGCAAATGGAGTCATGATAATCAGGAACATTTGATCAAAAAATGGCGCGCCGATGGAAATTGAGCCTAAGCCAAGTTGCTTATGTACCAACGGTAACAATGTGCCAAGAAAGACCACTGCTAATGCCGTCATAAGCAGAATGTTATTCAATAACAGCATGGTCTCACGTGAATAACGTTCGGCATTGTCGCGTGAACGAATTTGTCCGCCTTTGACCGCATACAACCCAAGCGAACCGCCAATCACAACAATTAAATAAACTAAAATATACAAACCGCGAGTCGGATCCGATGCAAAGGCGTGTACCGATACCAAAATACCCGAACGCACTAAAAAAGTACCAAGCAAACAGAGGGAGAATGCCATAATTGCCAATAACACAGTCCAAGCTTTAAAAGAGCCGCGTTTTTCTGTTACTGCCAAACTGTGTAATAATGCAGTTCCTGCCAGCCAAGGCATTAATGATGCGTTCTCTACCGGATCCCAGAACCACCAGCCTCCCCAGCCTAATTCATAATAAGCCCACCAAGAGCCGAGTACGATACCCGAGGTAAGAAAAACCCATGCTGCCATTGTCCACGGACGAGACCAACGCGCCCAAGCAGTGTCTAACTTGCCGGTCATTAATGAGGCGATAGAAAAGGCGAAGGCTACCGAGAAACCAACATAGCCCATATACAGTAACGGCGGATGAAAAATCAAGCCGACATCCTGTAACAATGGATTTAGTTCACGTCCATCAACCGGGAAATTAGGAAACGTACGATCGAACGGATTAGAAGTAAACAACACAAATAATAAAAAGCCGACGGAAACAATCCCCATAATGCCAAGCACCCGAGATATCGCCTCTTGTGGCAATGGCTTGCTGAACCAAGCAACTGCAGTACTCCACAAAGTGAGTAGCCAAATCCACAACAGCAACGATCCCTCGTGCGAGCCCCAAACCGCCGACAAACGATAACGCAACGGCAGATTCGAGTTGGAATTATTTACCACATATTGCACAGGAAAATCATTTACTGCAAAAGCGTAAAACAAGGCACCAAAAGCGACGGTTAAAGCTAAAAACAATCCGTAGGTCATTGGGCGAGCCAATGCCATTAACTGATCATTGCCTTTTTCCGCCCCCCATAAAGGAAGAGCCGCCAGTAAAAGCGCAATCGCTAAACTCAGCCCTAATGCATAATTGCCTAATTCAGCGATCATTGATTACCTTCTTTCGTTTGATTCTGCATGTCTTTCTCCTGACGATCACGCTCGCTTTCACCGCTTAAATCGGAAACTCCCATCGGCTGATGGACTTTTTTCATTTGCTCACCCAGTTCCGGCGGCACATAGTTCTCATCATGTTTCGCTAAGACTTCACTTGCAGCCAATAAGGTGGGTTCTTTCAACACACCTTGCGCCACAATACCCTGCCCTTCACGGAATAAATCGGGCAGAATGCCTTCATATTCCACGCTGATAGAAGGGCCGATGTCGTTTAAATCAAATTTAACTTTTAGGCTTTTGGCATCACGCTGCACGGTTCCCGCGACGACCATTCCACCTACACGAATCCGTTGGCCCACTTCAGGTTTTGTGGTTTGATCGTTATTTTTGCCATAGACGACTTCCGACGGCGTATAAAACAAGTCAATATTCTGTCCCAACGCATATAACACCAAAGTGGTGGCTACCGAAACGCCCAACAAAACAAAAAGGACAATGGATAATCTGGATTTGCGTCTTGGATTCATAGCCCCTCCTTACGTTGTTTATTTTGCACCCGCTGCTCACGTGCCTGCTCTCGCCGCACTTCACGTAATACGGCATTTTTATCGCGATAACTCTGTATCGCCAAAATCACAATCGCAGCAAAAGAAATACCGTAGGACAGCCACACATAAAAACCGTAGCCTCCCATCTGGAGAAAATCCTGCCAAGACTCAAAAAACATATCTCACTCCGTAAAATTCACAAAACTCTCAAAAAAAATAACCGCACTTTATTGCTTTTTCGGCAAAAAACACAACTCCTACCAAAAACTTCCCAAGCAAATACATTCAGGAACGCACTATATTACGCTCTTATCAAAAAGCTTAACCCGCTAACGCTTTCACCCAAGGACGTTTCATTTCATCACGTAACAACGTGTTACGATAACGCACTAATGTCAACCAAATAGTTAACGCCATAAAGCCGAAAATGCTTAAAACTAATGGAATTAACATCGGTGCGGCAATTGACGGCTTCTCTAGCTTGGTAATACTCGCGCCTTGGTGTAAGGTATTCCACCACTCTACCGAAAAATGAATAATCGGAATATTAATCACCCCAACAATCGCCAACACTGCTGCCGCTTTCAGCCCGGTATTACGGTCTTGGAATGCGGAATATAATGCCATTACACCTAAATACAAAAAGAACAGAATTAGAGAAGAGGTCAAGCGTGCATCCCACACCCACCAAGTTCCCCACATCGGTTTACCCCAAATCGCCCCAGTTGCCAGCGAAAGGAAATTAAACACCGCACCAATCGGCGCCATTGCAATAATAGAAAGGTGTGCTTGTTTAATCTGCCATACCAAACCAATCACGCCGGCAATTGCCATTGATACATAAATCCCCATCGACCAAATTGCCGCCGGCACATGCACATACATAATGCGGAAACTGTTACCTTGTTGATAATCCGCCGGTGCAAACGCCAATCCCCATACCATTCCCGTCCCTAGTAAAAGGATGGTCAGAATAGCGAAAAAAGGAGCCAATTTTCCGCACAAGTGATATTGGGTTTCCGATTTAGCGTAAGGGTGTAACCACTTCCACATGATTTTCTTTTCCTTAATTATTGATCCAAACTAATTCGTAACGCCGTTGCAATTGCAAAGGGTGAAAAGGTTGCCGTTGCAGCTAAAATCGCGCCTAAAACGGCAAGTTGTCCGTTATACGGCAAATTTAATATCGCCGCATCTAATGTAGAAGCGGAAAAAATCAGCACCGGAATAAATAACGGCACTACTAATAAACTTAATAATACACCACCTTTACGCAGACCGACAGTTAATGCCACACCAATTGCACCGAGAAAACTGAGTACCGGCGTACCAATTAATAACGTCAATACCAACGCCCACCAAATACGAATTTCCAATGACAACAGCAATGCCGCAATAGGTGACAATAAAATCAAAGGCAAGCCTGTTAATAGCCAATGTGCCGTTACTTTCGCCAAGGCTGTTAGTGCCAACGGCTGTGGGGCGAGCATTAGTTGCTCTAACGAACCGTCAATAAAATCATCACGAAACAGACGTTCAAAAGATAATAATGCCGATAGCAATGCCGCTACCCAGGCAACTCCCGGTGCAATCTTGGATAATAACACAGGATCAGGGCCGACCACCAACGGAAACAAGGTAATCACAATCAAAAAGAACCACAGCGGATTGAGTATTTCCGCCTGCTTACGCAACGCAATACGTAGTTCCCGCTTGATGATTTCGATAAATATCATTTAAAAACTCTTAAAAAAATGACCGCACTTCGATTACTTTATCGGCACAGAATAGACATATCCGATAAGGTGCGTCACTATGAAGTAAAGGCTTAATCTTTCGCTTTAACATGCTCCAGCGAAAACTTCTGTAGCGGCTTACACGGAACTTCCTGATGGCTGGTTAAAATCACAATGCCACCTTGTTCAGCATGATGTTCAAACAGTTTTGCCAACACCTGCACACCGTGTTTATCAATTGCATTAAACGGTTCATCTAAAATCCATAACGGTGCTTGAGACAACCATAAGCGAGCCAACGCAATGCGTTTTTGCTGACCGGCAGAAAGCTGAGAGGCTGCGATATCCTCCCGTCCAAGCAAGCCGACGGTTTCCAGTACATCCCATAATACCTCGTCATCTTGTTTACACGTTGTTATTTTTTGATAAAAACGCAAATTTTCCCATGCAGTTAATTCAGGTTTAATCCCTGCTTGATGACCAAGATAAAGCAGGTTAGCATGATATTCCTCTCGGCACTTTGAAATCTCTTCCAAATTCCACCGCACTTTTCCGTTTAACGGTTGTGCTAAACCCGCGACAATACGTAATAAGCTGGTTTTACCGATGCCGTTATGCCCTTCCACCTGAACCAAATCACCGGATTGCCAACTAACCGTTAAATCACTAAATAGGATTTTATCACCCCGTCGACAGGCAAGTTGTTCAATATGTAATTGATTTGACATCAGACCATCCGTTTAATAATTCAACCGCAGGATTTTAACACAACCTTTTGTAATGGCGTAGTAATTGAACGCGAAGTTTAATACCTCTTTAGTGGTATCGAGTGACATTTATTGATTTAGCGCAAAGACTTGTTCCAAATGATTCTCATCTAAAGCCAAAATTAAATAAAAAAATTTACAAAAAACACAATTTAAAACAATTCATCAAAAATGCGGAATAAAAACATGAATAATCCTGCTTCCGATAGTGATTAATTTCACCTACTAAACTAATAGCAAAATATTACTCTGCTCAAATTCTTAAAATCCCCACAAAATGATGATAACTCACTGAAAAAACCGTTGACAGCAAAATTTTTATCTGTAATATGGACAGCGTTTTACAGAATTTTTACAGGATTATCTTTTTATGTACCAAGCTGTGTCTTTATCTCTCAACCTCCTGCTCTCACATTCTTTGTGCGGCTAAGTTGTGGATAAAAAACACCTTTATGTAAAAAATCTATTATCAACCCGCACTTTTAAGATTGCGGGTTTTTTCGTTTTAAAATCACGGTAAAAATGACCGCACTTTGAGTGACAACAGAAGGAAATTATTATGTCAGATCGCGTTATTATTTTTGATACCACCTTGCGTGATGGAGAACAAGCATTAAAAGCAAGCTTAACCGTAAAAGAAAAGTTACAAATTGCTTTGGCACTTGAACGTTTAGGTGTGGATGTGATGGAAGTCGGTTTTCCGGTTTCTTCTCAAGGCGATTTTGAATCTGTTCAAACTATCGCGCGTCATATCAAAAATAGTCGTGTTGCAGCACTTTCTCGTGCGGTAAATAAAGATATCGATGCGGCTTACGAAGCCTTAAAAGTGGCGGAAGCTTTCCGTATTCATACTTTTATCGCGATCTCCGCATTACACGTTGAAGCGAAATTAAAACGTACCTTTGATGATGTCGTTGAAATGGCTGTGGCAGCGGTAAAACGTGCACGTAACTACACGGATGATGTGGAATTTTCTTGTGAAGATGCGGGGCGTACCGGCATCGACAATATCTGTCGCATTGTTGAAGCTGCAATCAATGCGGGGGCAACCACCGTAAACATTCCAGATACTGTTGGTTTCTGCTTACCAAACGAATTCGGTAATATTATTGCTCAAGTGCGTAACCGCGTACCAAACATCGATAAAGCCATTATTTCCGTGCACTGCCACAACGACTTAGGCATGGCGACCGCTAACTCCTTAACCGCAGTACAAAATGGTGCTCGCCAAATTGAATGTACGGTGAATGGTATCGGTGAGCGTGCAGGCAATACCTCACTTGAAGAAGTCGTGATGGCAATGAAAGTTCGCCAAGAATTTATGGGCGTGGATACACGTATCAACACGCAAGAAATTCACCGCGTCAGCCAAATGGTGAGCCAACTTTGTAATATGCCTATTCAGCCAAACAAAGCAATTGTGGGTGCAAACGCCTTTGCTCACTCTTCCGGTATTCACCAAGATGGTATGTTGAAAAACAAAAATACCTACGAAATCATGTCACCAGAAACTATTGGCTTGAAGAAAGAGAAATTAAACTTAACCGCGCGTTCTGGTCGCGCAGCAGTAAAAGGCCACATGGCGGATATGGGTTACACCGAACAAGATTACGATTTAGACAAATTGTATGAAGCCTTCTTAAAATTGGCGGATAAAAAAGGCCAAGTGTTCGATTATGACTTGGAAGCCTTAGCCTTTATTGATATGCAACAAGGTGATGAAGATCGTTTAGTGTTAGATAAACTTTCTGCACACTCCACTAAAGAATATCCAGCAACTGCTTTTGTTCAAGTAGAATTGGATGATAAAAAATTAAGTACCTCTTCTATCGGTGGTAATGGTCCGGTTGATGCTGTCTACAATGCGATCTTGAATTTAACCGGCTTAGATATCAAAATGTCCCACTATAACTTAACCGCCAAAGGCGAAGGCGCTGAAGCCTTAGGTCAGGTGGATATTGTGGTGGAACACGAAGGCCGTAAATTCCATGGTGTTGGTTTAGCGACAGATATCGTTGAATCTTCTGCCCTTGCCTTAGTGCACGCCATCAATGCAATTTATCGGGCACATAAGGTGGCAGATATTAAAAATCACAAAAATCACTAACCCAATCCTCCTCTTTAGCAAAGAGGGGTTAGGGGAGATTTGGCAGAAGTAACATCAACCTCAGTAGTGAATTTTATATCGTTAAAATCTCCCCCGGCTCCTCTTTAGCAAAAAGGGGAGAAAATATGAAGAAAATTAACCGCACTTTGGTGTGACTGAAATAGGAAAAACAATATGCAATCATACAACATCGCTGTTCTACCGGGAGACGGTATCGGTCCGGAAGTGATGGCGGAAGCCATTAAAGTATTAAATAAAGTCCAAGAAAAATTTGGTTTCAAACTTAACTTCAAGGAGTTTTATGTCGGCGGTGCCGCAATCGATAATTGCGGTTGCCCATTACCGGCAGACACCTTAAAAGGTTGTGACGATGCAGATGCAATTCTGTTTGGTTCTGTTGGCGGGCCTAAATGGACAAACTTACCACCGGATCAACAACCGGAACGCGGTGCATTATTACCATTGCGTAAACACTTCAAATTATTCTGCAACCTTCGCCCGGCAACTCTTTACAAAGGCTTGGAAAAATTCTGTCCGTTACGAGCAGACATCGCAGCAAAAGGGTTTGATATGGTGGTTGTACGCGAATTAACCGGCGGAATTTATTTCGGTCAGCCTAAAGGTCGCGAAGGCGAAGGCGCACAAACCAAAGCATTCGATACTGAAGTTTATTACAAATATGAAATCGAGCGTATTGCTCGCGCTGCCTTTGATGCGGCAATGAAACGTCGTAAACACGTGACTTCTGTGGATAAAGCCAACGTATTACAAGCGTCAATTTTATGGCGTGAAACCGTGACCGAAGTGGCGAAAGACTACCCTGAAGTGACCTTAGATCATATTTATATCGACAACGCGACCATGCAGTTAATTAAAGCGCCGGAGTCTTTCGATGTGCTCCTCTGCTCTAACATTTTCGGCGATATTATTTCTGATGAAGCAGCGATGATCACAGGTTCTATGGGCATGTTGCCATCCGCCAGCTTAAATGAAGAAGGTTTCGGCTTATATGAACCGGCAGGCGGTTCTGCACCGGATATCGCAGGTAAAGGCATTGCCAACCCCATCGCACAAATTCTTTCTGCCGCAATGATGTTGCGTTATAGCTTCAACTTAAACGAAGCAGCGGATGCGATTGAAAATGCCGTACAAAAAGTTTTAGCAAACGGTCACCGTACCGGCGATTTAGCCGATGACTCTGCCCCTGTTTCAACGGCGGAAATGGGTACGTTAATTGCTAACGCGATCTAATAAAAACAATTAAAGTGCGGTTTAAAAATACCCTGAAATTTAACCGCACTTACTACTCTAACAAAAGCCTCTAACGAATTGAGAAAAATTATGGCAAAAACTCTTTACGAAAAATTATTCGATGCCCACGTGGTGTACGAAGCTGAAGGCGAAACGCCGATTTTGTATATCAACCGTCATTTAATCCATGAAGTGACCAGTCCACAAGCCTTTGATGGTTTGCGTGTTGCAGGTCGCCAAGTGCGCCAAGTCAGTAAAACTTTCGGTACCATGGATCACAGTATTTCCACTCAAGTACGTGATGTGAACAAACTTGAAGGCCAAGCGAAAATTCAAGTATTGGAGCTCGCAAAAAACACAAAAGCGACTGGTATTCAATTATTCGACATGACCACCAAAGAACAAGGTATCGTGCATGTCATGGGGCCTGAGCAAGGCTTAACTTTACCGGGCATGACTATCGTTTGTGGTGACTCCCATACCGCCACTCATGGTGCGTTCGGTGCTTTGGCATTTGGTATTGGTACATCTGAAGTAGAACACGTATTAGCCACACAAACCTTAAAACAAGCTCGCGCAAAAAATATGAAAATTGAAGTGCGCGGCAAAGTCGCGCCAGGCATTACCGCAAAAGACATTATTCTTGCCATTATCGGTAAAACAACCATGGCAGGCGGTACAGGCCATGTAGTGGAATTCTGCGGCGAAGCGATTCGTGACCTTTCTATGGAAGGCCGTATGACCGTTTGTAATATGGCGATTGAAATGGGTGCGAAAGCGGGCTTAATCGCGCCTGATGAAACCACTTTCGAATACTTAAAAGGCCGTCCACATGCACCGAAAGGGAAAGATTGGGATGATGCAGTTGCTTATTGGAAAACCTTAAAATCCGATGATGATGCAAAATTTGACACGGTCATCACATTAGAAGCGAAAGATATTGCGCCACAGGTTACTTGGGGAACAAACCCAGGCCAAGTAATCGGTATCGATCAACCAGTGCCAAACCCAGCAGAAATGACCGATCCCGTGACTCGTGCTTCAGCAGAAAAAGCATTAAATTATATCGGTCTAGAACCGAATACCGATTTAAAAGACATTCCCGTGGATCAAGTCTTTATCGGTTCTTGTACTAATGCTCGTATTGAAGATTTACGTGCCGCAGCGGCTGTGATGAAAGGGCGCAAAAAAGCCGATAACGTAAAACGTATTTTAGTGGTACCAGGTTCCGGTTTAGTGAAGGAACAAGCAGAAAAAGAGGGCTTAGATAAAATCTTTATCGAAGCGGGGGCTGAATGGCGTAATCCGGGCTGCTCAATGTGCTTAGGGATGAACGATGACCGTTTAGGCGAATGGGAACGTTGTGCTTCTACTTCAAACCGTAACTTTGAAGGTCGCCAAGGTCGTAACGGTCGTACCCACTTGGTGAGTCCTGCCATGGCTGCCGCAGCGGGAATGTTCGGTAAATTCGTTGATATTCGTGACGTCACATTAAACTAAGGAGCAGAAAATGGCAGGATTTAAACAACTTTCAGGCTTAGTGGTGCCATTGGATGCAGCAAACGTGGACACGGATGCGATTATTCCAAAACAATTTTTACAAGCCATTACCCGTGTAGGTTTCGGCAAACATTTATTCCATGAATGGCGTTATTTGGATGTAGAAGGCACCAAGCCAAATCCAGATTTCGTATTGAATTATCCACAATATCAAGGTGCAACCATTTTATTAGCACGCAAAAACCTTGGTTGCGGTTCTTCTCGTGAACATGCACCTTGGGCATTAGCCGATTACGGTTTCAAAGTGATGATCGCACCAAGTTTTGCAGATATTTTCTACAATAACAGCTTAAATAACCACATGTTACCGATTCGTTTAAGCGAAGAAGAAGTAGAAGAAATCTTCCAATGGGTATGGGCAAATGAAGGCAAACAAATCCATGTAGATTTGGAAGCGATGACCGTCACTGTAGGTGACAAAGTCTATCACTTTGAACTCGATGAATTCCGCCGTCATTGTTTGTTAAATGGCTTGGATAATATCGGTTTAACCCTTCAACACGAAGACAAAATCGCAGAATACGAAAGTAAAATTCCGGCATTCTTGCGTTAGTTAATCAACAGGCTGGATTTTATCCAGCCTTTTTATTATACTAGCGCGCAGCTAATCAGGACCCAATCAGCAATGTTATTAATTAAAAATCTGAGAATTTTGCATAACATTTCAATTTGTTTTAGCAATGTGCAAACATTGCACGCTATTTTATTTTCAATTAATAACAGATCCTCTTTCAGAGGATTTTTTTGTATTTGCTTTCCTATCATACTTAGATCAAATTTAACTGCTTTCTCGGAGCCACTATGAAAAATCATGTCCGCAGTTTCAAAACCTATATCAGAGACGAAATCATTAAAAAAGGGGGATGGGTTAATGCTCACGCTCATGCCGACCGCGCATTTACTATGACACCTGAGAAAATCGGTATTTACCATTCCAGCAATCTCCAACAAAAATGGGATTTAGTGGACGAAGTGAAGCGTAACTCCAGCGTAGAAGATTATTACGCACGCTTTTGTCAGTCTATCGAGTTAATGATTTCACAGGGGGTAACCGCGTTCGGTACCTTTGTAGATATTGATCCGGTATGTGAAGACCGCGCTATTATCGCAGCCCATAAAGCGCGCGAAGTGTATAAAAATGACATTATTCTGAAATTCGCCAATCAAACTTTGAAAGGGGTTATCGAGCCTGCCGCGCGTAAATGGTTCGATATCGGTTGCGATATGGTAGATATGATCGGCGGTCTACCCTATCGTGACGAGCTGGATTATGGGCGCGGGCTGGAAGCAATGGACATTTTAATGGAGGCGGCAAAATCGCGTGGCATTATGTGCCATGTTCACGTTGATCAGTTTAATAGCCCTCAAGAAAAAGAAACAGAACAATTATGTGACAAAGCGATAGAGCACGGCATGCAGGGACGTGTGGTAGCAATTCACGGAATTTCCATCGGTTCTCATTCGAAAGAATACCGTTATCGCTTGTATGAAAAAATGCGTGAAGCCCAAATGATGATGATTGCCTGCCCAATGGCATGGATTGACAGTAACCGAAAAGAAGAACTAATGCCGTTTCATAACGCCTTAACGCCTGCTGATGAAATGATTCCGGAAGGAATTACAGTGGCAATCGGCACAGATAATATCTGCGATTATATGGTACCATTATGCGAAGGTGATATGTGGCAAGAACTTAGCCTGCTTGCTGCCGGATGTCGTTTTCCAAATTTAGACGCTATGGTAGATATCGCCAGCATTAACGGGCGTAAAGTATTGGGATTGGATGTGTGAATCAGATTTGATCTAATGTTTTTCCATAAAATGCGTTTTTTTTCAACCGCACTTTATGTTATGAAATTAATCCCTGTCGGCTTCAAACGCGCCACTTAAGGTATTGTTCGGGTCAGTGAATACCCCGGCCATACTGCGTGCGTTAACACCAAAGAATTTACCGCTTAAGTCTGAAGATACCGTAGCAGTGCTTACTTTACCTGCGAATGATGAACCTGAAATATTTGCATTTACTTGCGCGATTCCTTTCACGCCACTACCGCCGATAGCATCGTCAATAGTTCCGTTAATTTTCTTTGTGCCGAAATCTACTGTCAACTTAACATCGCCGTCTGCATACTGCTCATTCGGCTCAATCCGGCCGCCGTAGCTATAAACTACATCACCGTCATAATGTACGATACCAGCTGTCGGCATTACTGCTGTTTCCGCTTCTAAGCTACCATAATAAGCATAACGCTGTTTTCCACGGCCTTCTGATACGAAACCGTAATACTGCCCATCATCAGTTTTTTTTACCACTTCCATATTATTAGCAAAAACGCCAAGATTCCGTGAAGCACCTCCGAACGGAGCTAAAGAAAACGTTTTGCCATCAACAATCACTGCAGTATTACTTACTGTCGCCGTTTTAATAGTACCTGCCGCAACATTCTTTGCAGTAATAGAGCCAACCGCTCTTCCTGAAGTAGGAGTACCGCCTCCGTTCACAGTCTTGGTTTGTTTAGAAGGAGCTGGGGCATTATTTGATGAGCCGCCACCTGAACCACCACAAGCTGTCATTGTTGCAACACATAGTGCCGTTAAACCGAATTTGATTAATTTTTTCATACAGATTCTCTTACATTAAAGTTAATTAAGATACGGCTCCTGAGCCTATAAGAGGTGGGAGCCAAATAGGAGTCTACCCTATAAAAGCAATAGAGCTAACGGCGGTTAGTTAAAAACTATCCAATTTAGATAAACAGTTTAAAATAAAAGGCCTCAGTTATGAATACTGAGACCTTTTTATGAAAATTACGAAGTCTAACTAAATTAGCGAATAATCACTTCTGCTACACCAACTCCAACCAAACAAGCTACAACTACACCAATTAAACCGGGCACCATAAAGCTATGGTTGAAATAATATTTACCGATTTTGGTAGTTCCCGTCACGTCAAAGTTTACGGTAGCAATATCAGATGGGTAATTTGGGATAAAGAAGTACGCATAAGTTGCCGGCATTAACCCAACAAGAATTGGAGCCGGGATACCCAGACCAATACCAACAGGTAACATCATTACTGCAGTCGCAGCTTGGCTGTTAATTACGACGGACACTGCAAATAATGCCAATGCAAACGTCCAAGGCGCAGATTTCACCATATCGGTAATCGCCGCTTTAAACTCAGGCATTGCGTGTTGGAAGTAAGTATCACTCATCCAAGCAATCCCGAAAATTGCAATCGCGGCTACCATTCCAGATTTAAATACTACGCCGTTCGGTACGATTTGCGGATTAGTTTTAGTTGCCAACAAAATAATACCACCGAAACATAGCATCATCATTTGAATAATGATCGACATAGAGATTGGTTTAATCTTAGGTAAATCTATCTCTGCAACACCTGCTGGAATCACAGTACGGATTTGAGGTAACATCGCGATAATCACGATAACGACTAATGATAACAGAAATAAATAAACAGATTGTTTTGCCGCAGGCGGTAACGCATCATTTAATGTTGTGCTAGTGGTATTCAAAATACGTTCACGCCATACAGGGTTCTGCAAACGGCGTTGATATTCAGGATCATCTTCTAGCTCTTTACCGCGACGCATACTATATAACGCTAATGCGATAGTACCTGCAAAGGTTGCCGGCACAGTTACACCTACAATATGTAACAAGGAAATATGTTCAAATCCCGGTAATTTAGTAATTTGTGCTAAATAGAACACTACAGCAGCCGATAATGGACTGGAAGTAATTGCCAACTGCGAAGCCACAGAAGCCGCTGCCATCGGACGCTCCGGGCGGATTTTATTCTTCAACGCAACATCGCCAATAATCGGCATAATGGAATAAACAGAGTGACCGGTTCCCAACATGAAAGTCATCAGGTAAGTAACTATCGGCCCAAGCAGAGTGACACGCTTCGGATTGCTACGTAATACTTTTTCTGCCACCTGTAACATAAATTTTAACCCACCGGCAGCCTCTAATACGGAAGCACAGGTTACAACAGCTAAAATAATCAGCATTACCTCAATAGGCGCTTTTCCGACCGGCATACGGAAAATAAATACTTCAATCACCAAGCCGATACCGGATACTACACCTAGCCCGATACCGCCGTAACGGCTCCCCACATATAGCATTAGTAATAAGAATAAAAATTCTAAATACAGCATAAAAAACACCTCGAAAGAGTTAACAAAAAATTGTGTTGGAGATCATACTGAATTTCTGAAAATCCACAACTACAATAATATGTTGGAAGATATTTTTTTAACAAAAAGTTTATCTAAATCAAAAAAGCAAAAAATAGCACATAAAAGTGCGGTAGGTTTTCAATTTGAAATACAGAATTGTACGGAAAGATCCGCCAGTTTGTCCCAAACATCAGTGCTGAAATCCTGCTTTAGGCCACGTTCGAGATCGGCGAGCCGTTGAATAACCAGATAAAGTTTTCTGTAGGTTAGACGTTGAAAAGCCTGTTGAAATAAAGGACGACGATTTTGCCAAACTTTTAGACGATCAAACCCTTCGCGTAACTGTGCCGTTGGCAGCGGCATATCTAAATAGACCGCTTGTTGCGGTTTGGCAAGTTCCAGCAAGGTCATTAATTCACGTTGAAAAGTACGCAATAAAATTACGGGTTGCACATCTTCAGCCTGTAATCCTTTTAAAATTCGTCTTGCGCGATTTTCTTTGCCTTCCAGCAAAGCATCAACCCATTGAAACGGAGTAAACACTGAAGATTGTTCCACCACATTTTTCACAACAGCAAAGCTCAATTTACCGTCCGGATATAATAGCGAAAGCAATTGCAAACTCTGTTTCAATGCCAATAAATTATTCTCATAACTGTAACAAAGTAGCTGTATGGCCTCCTGTTCAATGTTTAATCCCATCGTTTTGCCACGATTAGCCACCCAGCGCAACAATTGTTCTGCCGTCGGTGTTTGACAATTTACTAAATAACTATGTGGTTCATACTGCGCCGTCCGTTTAAACCAATCTTGCTTTTCCATTGGTTTAGTCAGTTTTGGCAGTTGGAAAATGAGCAACACATCACTATTCAGCAGAGAAACTAATTCAGCTAACCTCTCTTGTAAAAGTGCGGTCAGA
Source organism: uncultured Mesocricetibacter sp. (assembly GCA_905373425.1). Lineage (GTDB taxonomy): Bacteria > Pseudomonadota > Gammaproteobacteria > Enterobacterales > Pasteurellaceae > CAJPST01. The sequence goes on along the minus strand of CAJPST010000005.1, from coordinate 6,790 downwards.
TTTTCGGGCAAATTTAAAATAATAATTTGCTTATTAAAGAAAAGTCCGATGGATTGACAACGTTCAAATAAATCGTTCCAGTCCGTCGAATTATCGATTTGCAGCTCGACTTTTTCATCAAACCCTTGAGCAATAGCAGTTTGCATAATTAAATCGCGACTTTCACCTAACAACAGCGGATCCTGCCCGACCAAATAATATATTGTCGACAATCGGCTATTCAGTGCTTGGGCCAATTGTTCCGGAAAAATGCGATTCATTATCCAAATTTTAAACTCAACACGAAAAATTGTGAGTATATTAACATATCGAAATTGAATCACAAAGTTAGCTACCAAAGTCTAAATTAGCAAGTAACATCTTATTTTTAATATGAAAAACAGACTTTTCGTATGATATAAATAATGATTTTATAATGAAATAATCAAAGGTTTATAGACATACCGGAAACCGGAACCTATACTCAATTTGAGTTCACAATCCATTGGGAGAAATTATGAATAATAAAGAAATAAAAAACGCCTTTCGCATAGCTGCAATCCCCGGCGACGGAATTGGAAAAGAAGTGTTACCTGAAGGAATTAAAGTTCTGAAAAAAGCAGCCGAAGCACAGGGCATCACCTTAGAATTTACTGAATTTGACTGGTCCTGTAGTGACTACTACATAGCCCATGGAGATATGCTTCCTACCGATTGGAAAGAAATTTTACAAAATTTCGATGCTATTTATTTCGGAGCGGTCGGTGATCCTCTGCGAGTTCCTGATCACATTTCACTATGGGGTTCATTACTTAAATTCCGCCGCGAATTTGACCTATACGCAAATGTGCGCCCCGTTCGTCTCTTTCGAGGCGTACCTTGCCCGCTTATTGGCAAACAACCAGGGGATATAGATTTTGTAGTTGTTCGTGAAAATACCGAAGGCGAATACAGTAGTGTAGGCGGAATGATCTTTGACGGGACGGAAGACGAAACTGTCATGCAACAATCTATTTTCACACGCAAACGTTGCGATCGCATTCTACGCTATGCCTTTGAAATGGCAACCAAACGCCCACGCAGACGATTAACTGCCGCAACCAAGTCTAACGGTATGTCAATCAGTATGCCTTATTGGGATGAACGCACCGCCACTATTGCTAAAGAATACCCACAAATCCAATGGAATAAAGAGCATATTGATGCATTATGCGCAAAATTTGTTCTGCAACCGGAACGATTTGATATTGTGGTTTGTTCTAATCTTTTCGGTGATATTCTTTCCGATTTAGGACCAGCTTGTGTCGGTACCCTAGGTTTAGCCGCTTCCGCCAATCTCAACCCGGAAAGACGTTATCCATCGCTATTTGAACCCGTTCATGGCTCAGCACCGGATATTGCCGGTAAAAATATCGCCAACCCACTTGCTACTATTTGGTCCGGCGCATTGATGTTGGAATTCTTTGCTGAACAAAACCCGCTCGCACAAGCTGCAGCTGATGCAATTATGCAAGCAATGGAAACCGTATTACAAAGTGACTGCAAAACACCTGATCTCGGTGGCACGGCAAGCACCCAACAGATCGGCGACGCAGTAGTAGGCGCACTGTAAGATTACACTTTCCGCCCAGAAAGAAATTTAATCCGCTGTGACATTATATTCCGGGTAATATTGCCACATAAAAAGACATGGTAAATAAAGAGAAATGCTGTAAACAAAAAAGTCGGTTTTAATTATTTTCAATAATTCATAACCGACTCTTTTTATCTCTCTGAATAATTATTGGGTTTGATGCTGTAACGCTACCATTTTGCTGATTAACTGACGAGCCGCCTGTTCGCGCATATCGTTCATTATTACCTCTTTTTCAGCAGACTTCGCCAGCGCAGCGCGCGAGTTATCAAAGAAAGTACGGCGGATTTTTACCGAAAGCGGATAAGTTTGCTGATTTGGCATGCGCACGCTTGCTACTACTTCCAACATCAGAATTTTCTCTGCTTTCCTTCCTTGTTTAAATACCGAAGCAACTTTATCTTCAAAAGTGGTTTTATTCAAACGCAACACAGGGACATCAGAGCGTTTTTCCGTCAATTGAATATTATTAAGTTGCAATTGCTTACGCATTGCCAACTCCATATCTCCGTAAGGATTTGCACTTTCAAAATTCAAGGTTCGCAATACTTCGGGGATTAATTGCCCGTTTTGAAATTGAAAACCGCACGCCGTCAGCAAAGTAATAATGAATAACCCGAAAAAATACTTGAGAGATTTAGACATAATCCCAACCTTTTATTTTATTTACAAATTCCAAGGAGAATACTGGCTGTTTTTTCAATATTGGATAAGGCGACTTTTTGACCGCTTTGTTTTTCTGCTTCTCTCATTTTTGCATCGACAGCTTTATCAGATGTTGTGAAAGAGGCTTTATAACCAATGTCTTTAGATAAAATCACCTTGTTATTGATGTCGACATTAACAAAAAGCGTATGATAATCACTCAGGCTTTTCACATCATAATAATTGGTCGCCATCGTTAAATTGATACCGTTTTTTCCGTTAAAATCTTTACACATTCCGTTCTTAGCGGAAAACTTGGCATGCCCCATATGACCTCGACCAAATTCATATAAATCAAAAGCTTTAGCATTCGCTAACATTCTCATTTCAGTTGATTCATACGGACTAAAGGATTTTGTTCCGTCAGTCAGCAACAAGCCCGAACCATCACGCAACGCATAAATTTCACCGATTACACCTTTTTTATTCGCTGCCTGACCTCGCGCCACACGAATGTCGTTTAATTGTTGTTCATTCAAGGTATGATCCGTAAATATGATTTCTTGCACCGAACCGTCAATATCTTGATAAGCACGCGCTTGCTGAGCCTGTTTTGCCGAAGTTGAACAGCCGCTGATTGCGACTACCGTTAATGTGGTTAAAAAAAGTTTAGAAATGTTCATAGTTACCTGTTCTGATGAGATACGCCTTAGGCGTAAAATTTAACTTAATCAAGGCTCGGGGCATCCGAGCCTGTTATTTCGACCATTATTTCACAACAAAATTCAATAATTTACCAGGTACATAAATTGCTTTTGCAATAGTCATACCCGCTAAGAATTTTTGTACATTGGCATCTGCCAGTGCTAATGCTTTGATATCAGCTTCTGCCATGTCAGCCGCCACAGTCACTTTACCGCGTACTTTACCGTTTACTTGAACAACAATCAGTTTTTCATCTTCAATCATTGCTTCAGGATCCGCTTTTACCCAAGGAGCAAAATCAACAATGTCCCGATTGCCAAGTTCATGCCACAAACGGAAACAAATATGCGGTGTAATCGGATATAACATTCTGACTACCGCACTGAGTGCTTCCGCCATAATGGCGCGATCTTGCTCGTCATCCAACGGCGCACGGGTCAATTTGTTCATTAACTCCATGACCGCAGCGATGGCGGTATTGAAGGTTTGGCGGCGACCGATGTCATCACTCACTTTCGCAATAGTTTTGTGCACATCGCGGCGCAAGGCTTTTTGTGAGGCCGAAAGTGCGGTCGGATTTACAGCTGTTTTTGTCGGATTTTTGTTGTATTCAAACACCAAATTCCACACCCGAGCCAAGAAACGTTTTGCCCCTTCAACACCGGACTCCTGCCATTCCAAGGTCATTTCTGCCGGGGAGGCGAACATCATAAATAAACGTACGGTGTCCGCGCCGTATTTTTCCACCATTTCTTGCGGGTCAATACCGTTGTTTTTGGATTTTGACATTTTAGTCATGCCGGCGTGTACCAATTCATGGCCTTCATCATCCACAGCTTTCACGATACGACCTTTTTCATCACGTTCCAATGTGACTTTAGTCGGAGAGACCCAAATACGCTCGTTGGTCGGGCTGGTGTAATAGAAAGCATCCGCTAATACCATACCTTGACACAATAATTTATCCGCCGGTTCATCGCTATTTACCAAACCCGCATCACGCAATAATTTATGGAAGAAGCGGAAATACAATAAGTGCATGGTAGCATGCTCGATACCGCCGATATATTGATCCACCGGTAGCCAATAGTTCGCCTCTTCGCTGTTTAACATGCCTTGTTGATACTGCGGGCAAGTATAGCGCGCGTAGTACCAAGAAGATTCCATGAAAGTATCGAAGGTATCGGTTTCTTTTGATGCCGGTTTGCCTTGATAGGTCGTTTTCGCCCATTCAGGATCCGCTTTAATCGGGCTGTTCACTCCATTCATCACCACATCTTCCGGCAGGATGATTGGTAAATCTTCCATTGGCACCGGCACTACATCGCCATTTTCCAAGGTTAACATTGGAATCGGCGCGCCCCAATAACGTTGACGGGAAATGCCCCAGTCGCGTAAACGGTAATTTACTTGGCGTTTGCCTTTGCCCATGGACTCCAATTTATTGGCGATGCCATTAAACGCGGCGTCAAATGCCAAGCCATCAAATTCGCCGGAGTGAACCAGTTTGCCATATTCGGTAAAAGCTTGTTTGGTTAAATCGATCGCTTCGCCGTTAATCGGTTCGATCACCTGTTTAATCGGTAAATGATATTTTTGCGCGAATTCAAAATCACGTTGATCGTGCGCCGGTACTGCCATCACCGCACCGGTACCATAGTGCATTAACACAAAGTTCGCCACCCACACCGGCACTTGTTCACCGGTTAACGGATGAATGGCATAAAGCCCTGTCGGCATGCCTTTTTTCTCCATGGTGGCAATGTCCGCTTCAGCAACTTTAGTGTTTTTCGCTTCTTGAATGAACTCTGCTAATTCAGGATTATTTTGCGCCGCAAGCGTTGCCAATGGATGAGCTGCCGCTACCGCCACATAACTCACGCCGTAGAACGTATCCGGACGGGTAGTGTAAACCGCTAATTTCTCGTTGGTGTCTTTAATATCAAAAGTGATTTCCACCCCTTCAGAACGCCCGATCCAGTTACGCTGCATGGTTTTTACTTGATCCGGCCATTGTGGCAAGTCATCCAAGCAATTCAATAATTGCTCGGCATAGTCGGTAATTTTAATAAACCATTGTGGAATTTCTTTTTGTTCCACCGGCGTATCGCAGCGCCAACAACAACCTTCATGCACCTGCTCGTTTGCCAAGACGGTTTTATCGTTCGGGCACCAGTTCACCGTAGAGGTTTTCTTATACACCAAGCCTTTTTTGTATAACTCGGTAAAGAACCATTGCTCCCATTTGTAATATTCCGGACGGCAGGAGGTCACTTCGCGATCCCAGTCATAACTGAAGCCCAACAGTTGTAACTGGTTTTTCATGTATTCAATATTTTCGTAAGTCCATTTTGCCGGGGCGGTATTATTTTTTACCGCTGCGCCTTCTGCCGGCAAACCAAACGCATCCCAACCCATTGGTTGTAACACGTTTTTACCAATCATGCGTTGATAACGAGAAACCACATCACCGATGGTGTAATTACGCACATGCCCCATGTGCAAACGGCCGGATGGATATGGCCACATGGAAAGACAGTAATATTTTTCTTTGTTGTTATCTTGCACTGCTTTGAAAGTTTTATTGTCCTGCCAGAATTTTTGTACTTCCGGTTCAATCAAATCAGGACGATATTGTTCTTGCATAGGATTACCTTTAAAACTCTAAAAAAAAACAACCGCACTTTTGCGGAGAAACCAATTGTAAAATGCCGTATAGAATAGCTTAAAATAGGGAAAATGAACAGAATTTTAACGGAATAGACCGCACTTTATTAGCATTTTGGGCTAAAAGTGCGGTCAAAATTGAGGGCGTTTTTAATTTTGCACAACCGCGCTGTAATTCAATTTATTGATGGCTTTAATTAGTGTTTCGTCGGAGACACTTTTTTGTGTAACCACTTTAACCAAACGGTCTTTAAAGCTCACTTTGGTTGAAATGACACCGTCAATAGCACGTAATTCTTTATTCACCAAATAAACACAAAGCTGACAAGTCATTTCCTTAACGTATAAAACCACTTGTTTCTCATTATCGTTAACGGTGTTGGTCTCATTTGCATAACTCATAGTATTAAATGAGAAAAACAAGATTAAAACAGCAAAAAATCTCTTAAACATAAGCTTCTACTCTAAAAACCATGGCAATATTGTCGGATAGGCTAAAAAGAAAATAATAACGATAAAAACCAACCAATACGCTATTATCAAAGCACGGCGCGACATATATTTAGTACAAATAATTCTTTTGGAAAACATAAGCAACCAAAAGCCGTATGCAAATGTGCCAAGCGACAAAATCAGCATTGGAATGCGTAAAAAATCAAATTTATTCAACTCTATCAACCAAGGTGATGAAATACCGAACATCAAATAAATTAGTGGTGCAATACAGCACAAGGTTGAAGTCACTGCGGCGATAACCGCAGTGATACAAGAAACAATAAATTTATTATTATAATTCTTTAGCAATGAATTCATAACCGAACTCTTTTGGATCAAAAGAATTTAACGGATCGCCACCCACTTCCGCATAAGGATAACCAAAGTTGTTTAGCGGAGCCAATTCAGGTTGCGGATATAAGTTGAAATCACGCGCGTGGTTAAAACCGATCCAGTTAGCTTCCCAATTGCCGAATAAATATTTTGAAACTGCCTGTGTATCTTTGTCCTCAACGGATTTTTTCTCCGTTAAGCGCATTTTTGCCACATCAGCCGAATCAACCGGCACCCAGCCGAAACCCGCTAAATAAAATTCCGCACGGCAATGCTGCCCCCCGCTTACATTCGCAATTTTGTCTTTTGCGCTGCCGAATGCAGTTTTAGAAT
>CAJPST010000004.1 GCA_905373425.1 uncultured Mesocricetibacter sp. | reverse complement strand
TAAAATTATATATTGACATATTTGGCAAGTTGTCATACTATTTCAATATATGGTGGTCGTCGTGTAAGTAATGTTCACCGAAATGAATTTATATGTACCCTGATTGGTTTTCAGTCAGGGTTTTTTATTGCTGTGCTAAAGATTGAATATCAATATGTGTGATGAATGGTAGTAAGCCCGCATGTGCGGGCTTTTTTACTCTAAGTTTTCCAAATCCTCTTTAGTTAAAGGCTCCGCTGTTATCGGATAATCATCGCCTAGTAAGGATTGTATTTCTTGCATTATTTTGATTACTTCAACAGGTAATTCTTGTGGCTGATTGTCATTGAGCATAGTTATTCCCTCTTAGTGGTTAGGTGAGGGCAATATATCCTAGACTTTTCAGCTTGTCTTGTATGTATGTTTAAATTTGGAATGTAGATCGCAAAAATGGATTTTAAAGGCTATACCAATTAGGGAATATATATGGATTGCGTGAAAAGACTAATCGTGAAATTAAAGAAATAATTTCATCCCTTGCCCCATTGACTCCAAGGGGATTTATTAGGTTAGTTAATCATGTTCAAAGGAAGGAAAATAAAACCAGCCCAAAATATGAGATATCTAGGGCTGGTGTTCGTTATTTTACCGAGAATTGGTAGTGCAGATTTTTTTAGATTTGCTTACTGAACCGTCTTTACAAACAAATTTGCCGTTCTCACAGTGAGACACACCACCTTTCTTGCCAGAGCAAGGATAGTTAGTAGCAACAGATTGTGTGCTGACAACAGCCATTACAATGCCAATTAAGGCGATAAGTGATTTTTTCATAGTTTCTCCTTAGGTTATGTTAGTTTTTGGAGATTTAATCATGATTCGCAATACCAAACCATGATCTAGATCTAATATTTATCACAATGCTAGATAATTAAACTCATATGGCAAATATTCTTAAATTATATTGACCATAGAGATATTTTATACTACCATCATAAATAAGGTGTCGAAACCTTAACCAAAAAGCTTCCCAATGGAAGCTGTTTTTTTATGGGGTAAGATATGGGTCGAAGAGATAATATCAAAGCAAATTTAGCTAAGTTAAAAGAACGGTTTCCAAATGTCTTTTTCGATACTAAACCATTAGTTCCTACAATTATCGATGATATGCTTGCCGTACTTGGTGATGATGAATTATCAAAAGTGGTTCGAGGTGCTATGCGATATTATTTAGATTCACCTAGCTATTTAAAACGTTTTGTTCGTAGAAAATGGATCAGAGATGTTAATGGTTCAAAAGTGAGGTTAATTACTGCGGAAGAAAAGCAACTAGCGAGAGAAAGATTAAATCAAATTAACGAACATAATTCCAAAGCCAATGCTGAATATCGTTTTGCTATTGCACTTGCAAGAGAAACGAAGATTGAATATAAGAAAGTTGAATTGCTTGAGCAGAAAAATCCTGAAAAAAGTAAAGTAGTTGTAATCCATAGACGAACGCCCAAAATTAAAAGTGAATAATTACAAGAAAGCCTATTGACAATAAAGGGGCTTTTTTATTAAACTCAAACTTAAGGTCTAGGGAGTCGAAACCCAATTCCTTGTATTATCAGTTCGCACTTCACTGCGTTAATGTGATTTTTTTATGTCTAATTTTTACCAATGGATAGGTGGGTATGGGAATATTCAATACCATACGCCGTTTAACTGAGCGGTTTTCGAACCACCTATCCGCCATAAAATTCGAAAAGGTATCAGTTATGACAATTCAATCCGAACTCTCTACATTCAACTTTGAATCAAAATCCATCCGCACTTTAGCTATTAACAATGAGCCTTGGTTCGTTGCTAAAGATCTTTGCGATACCTTAGGCATTAAAAACCCAAGCCAAGCCTTGGAAAATCTAGATGAGGATGAGCGGTCTATGTTTAATATAGGGCGGTCAAAGGTGCATGGTGGAGGCGGTGAAGTTAACATCGTCAGTGAAAGCGGAATGTACACTTTGATCTTACGTTGTCGTGATGCGGTTAAAAAAGGATCTGTTCCGCATCGTTTTAGAAAATGGGTGACTGCAGAGGTTTTGCCGGCAATCCGTAAAACAGGCAAATATGAATCAAAAACCACGGTAGATGAACGCACAGGCTTACGCAATGCTGTAAATATGTTGGTGAGTAAGAAAGGCTTAATTTATTCCGATGCCTATCATTTAATCCATCAACGCTTTAATGTGGAATCAATCGAAGATTTAACCCTTGAACAACTCCCTGAAGCAGTAGAGTATGTTCACAAAATAATTTTAGAAGGGGAATTAATCACTGAGGCTGAATTGCCTAGCCGTGAAAAGAAATTCACCTTTGAATTTACCGAGTACGAACTCCAACAGCTTATTTGGTTATGGTTCGCTTTCAAACGTGGTGTCGGCACATTCCAACATATCGAAAAAGCCTTTAGAGTTTTAGGCTCAAATATGAGCGGGCAAATCTACGGGCAGGCTTATGAATATCTAAGCGTGCTACGCTCAACAAACCAAATCTTAAACCGCATTACGAAAGAGTTTGAGATTGATCCGATGACAAACTGGCGAGCATTAGAACACCTCCGCCAATTTGACCCGAAAGCCGTCAAAATCGACTTCTAAAAATAACAAAAATCCGACCGCACTTTTGAAAAATTGTGCGAGGGGATTTTTACACAAAATTTATAAAAACACTTGATTACTTGCAAGTGAAAGTATATGATTTGTGCTAAGAGTGCGATATAAGCGCGTAGCAAGCGCACAAACAGAATTTCATAACCCTGATCGGAAACGGTCGGGGTTTTTTATTATCTAAAATTTAGTAGAAGGGAAAATGTATGCAATTAGCTAATCCTGAAATTTTTAAACAATTTGTACAAATTAAAGATCATCAAACTGTAACCACGTCGGAAATTGTAGCAAAAGTGTTCGGCAAGCGTCATGCTAATGTGTTGCGTGACATTAAATCCCTTTTAGATAATTGTGACGAAGAATTTGCAAAACTCAATTTTGAGGTTTGCTTTAAAATCAATGAGTTACAAAATGGAAAGCCAACCCCGTACTATAATTTAACTAAAAACGGCTTTTTGTTATTGGTTATGGGTTATAAAACTAAAAAGGCAATGGAGATTAAAATATCTTACATTAAAGCCTTTGACTACATGGCAGAACAGATGGCAAAAGGTAACGCCTCATTGCTTGAGCAATATTACCAAGCGTTAGGTGAGCATAATGCAGAAAAGCAGTTTGCAAGCTTGTGTGGAAAAGCGCTAAATGAGTGGAAAGGAAAGAAACCATTGCTGGAAGCGACTTTGAAAATATTCGAAGATAAGATGCAAATTGAATTGCCGTTATTAAACTGACCGCACTTTTTTAGGTGCGGTTTTTTATTACCTCGAAAACGGGGTGGGATATGGGAAAAATGAAAGACACAATACAGAGTATGCCGGTTGAATCGCAAGTTTACGGCTGGATAACCTCTTTATTTGGGGCGCTAACACTTTCTGAGTGGGCGGTAATAATCGGGATTATCGTTACAGTTTGCGGGTATTGGCGCGAATCAAGATACAAAAAAAGAATGCTGGAGCTCGAAGAAATCCGTGCCGGATTGCGTGATAAAAGCGGGAGAGTTATTGAGTGAGATACAAGAAAACCATTGCAACTTGCTCCATTGCCACAATCATTAGTCTAGTTTATCAGTTTTATCCAAATGAGATCCGCACATCAAAAGCGGGGCTAGAAATAATCGGCAATGCCGAGGGCTGTTACCGTGATCCGTATAAATGCCCAGCAGATGTATTGACTGTTGGAATCGGAAGCACAGAAGCAGGTGGTGAACCGATAGTGCGTAATAAAACCTATACGGATAAAGAGATTGCCGAACGTTGGGTAAAAGATATTAAGTCGGCGGAACGTTGTGTCAACCGATGGGCTAATGGCAACAATCTGCCACAAGGTGCATTTGATGCGGCAACCTCTATCACTTTTAACGTTGGGTGCGACAGGGTGAAATACTCGACCCTGTTTAAATACGCCAGACAAGGGAATATTAACGCAATGTGCAATCAATTCCCGCGCTGGGTGTATGCAAATGGGAAAAAATTGAAAGGCTTAGAAATCAGACGGGAGAAAGAAAAATCACTATGTTTAAACTAGATCCAAAATGGCTGATTATCGGCATATTAATTGCAGGACTGTTTGGTTATTGGCACTGGACGACAAGTCAGCTTGACCATTACAAGACGTTAAGCGAGCGACAAGAACAGACTATTGCACAACAAGGAATCGAAATCGCACAACTTAAAGTCGATATAGCAAAAAAAGATCAGCAAATTTTACTTGAGCGGGAATCAGTTAAAAAACAGACCGCACTTGAACAACAAGAAAAGGACAAAACTAATGACGACGTTAAAATCATTACCAAAGTTATCTACAAAGATCGCACAGGTTGCGCTAATACCGCTATTCCTCGTGACGCTCTTGAACGGTTGCGCAAGTCCGCAAGTCCAGGTTAAGCATGAATACATCTACCCACCGCAAATCTACACTGTGCCATGTGAACAATCGGAATTTATCGGTACGACATATGGCGAAGCAATAACCTTTCTGCGGATTGTGATGAATGAGCGTGATATTTGCGCAAGCAGGATTAAGGGCATTATAGATTGGGAAACTGCAACAAGAAACAAACCCTAGAAACTGGGAATTTCTAGGGTTTTTTAATTCCAACTTACCATACTATAGAGGAACTAAATTTATGGATATTCTAAGGACTATTCTCTCCATAATCAAGGGGGTTACAACAATGAACTAAAAATTATCAAGTTTAAGATTTTTTGGTATTTGGCTCATTTTCTTTCTATTCGCTCTTGCTTCCGTGGTTAATGCGGTGAGATGGTGGTAGCCATTACAAATAACCAAATACCGAGTGCAAGCTATCCCTTTTGAGCTTGTATTTGCGTACAAGGGGCCACTCGCCCCTTTTCTGTGTAGTGTAAATGCTACAAATCTTAATTATTCTTTCGGGGTGGTATCGAAAATTCCCGAGAAAATACTCAAGGTTTGTAATGTATATTATACAAAAGTGTAAATTTAAGGATTAGCCAAGCAAAAGGCGGTAAATAAATTAAAAGTCCAATTGAGCGGGATTAATACCAAGTGCCGTGGCTATTTTAATGCGAGTGCTTTTGCGTAATGTTTGTGAATTTTCATGTTGCGAATAAGCCGCTTGAGAGATGCCTAAGCGTCTAGCCACTTCATTCTGTGTTAAGCCTAGGTGTTCACGCCAAGCACGCAATGCAGAATAATCGTTTAATAAAGCTAATTTTGCGACAGATTCAGGGATACCAGTTTCAATAGGGTCTGAAAAATTAGCTTTTTGTTTTAGCCAGTTGAGCGTGGCAATTGGCATAACAGCAAAAGTAGGTACGCCTTGCTCATTATTAATGTATTGGATATTAGTAAGTGCGTTCATCTCTTTTTTTAACCTCTTCAATAGATATGATATTCATAGTATTGCCAACGATATTAAAGAAAACACGGTAGTTACCAACACGGTAACGATATTCGTAAGTGTGGTTGGTCAGTGCTTTGATATTAGAACAATCGGGAAAGGTTTTAAGCGATTCACATTTTTCAATTATATGTGCTTTCGTTGGAATCTTTCTCAATTGTTTTAATGCTTTTGGCTGATAGATGATTTCTTTCATGGCTAAAGTATTACGTTTAATTAATAAGTATTTTATAGGTTTTATAAGTTTTATTCAAGTTATTTTAAGGATTTTCTATGTCAGACGTGAAAGGAAAATCCACGTCTGATGGTGTGGGTAAGAAAAAAATTGGTCGCCCATCTTCGTTTATGCAAGAAGTGGCTGATGATATTTGCTCTTTGCTGGCCCAAGGGGAAAGTTTACGTAAGATTTGTGAACGACCTGGAATGCCAACAAGACAAACAGTTTTTAATTGGTTAGACGAAAATAAAGAGTTTTTTGACCAGTACGCGCGTGCGCGCGAGAATCAAGCCGATTTTTTGCTTGAGGAGATGTTGGAGATTTCAGATCTCGCCACTCCCGAAGATGTTAGCGTGGCTAAGTTACGAGTTGATGCTCGAAAATGGTATATCACTAAAGTTGCTCCTAAAAAATATGGCGATAAGGTTACGCAAGAGATTTCAGGCACGGTTACCAATCAAAACATCAATCTATCAGGTGATGAATTTAGAGAAATTGCTAAGGATTTATTAAGTAAGGTGTAGTTATGTTTCAGTTTAGTGCAGCTCAAAAATTGGTGGCGGCTGAACTGGCAAGAAACGATCTCTATTTCTTCACTCGCTATATGTTTATGCAGAAGCGAGGTTATTCTTGGTTGCAAGCCTTACATCACTCACTGATTTGTGCGGCACTAATGCGAGTGTTTCGCGGTGAGTGTAATCGCTTAATTATCAACATTCCGCCGCGCTACTCAAAAACAGAAATTGCTGTGGTTAATTTCGTGGCGTGGTGTTTCGGTCAAGTGCCTGATTGCGAGTTTATTCACGCCAGTTATTCATCTACGCTTGCGGTTAATAATAGTTCAAATATCCGTTCGCTTATTCAACACGAAGCCTATCGGGAGATCTTTCCGGGTGTAACTCTAGATAGTGAAGCTAAGAACCATTGGACAACCTCACAAGGTGGCGTGTTTTACGCAACAGGCGCGGGCGGTACAATTACGGGGTTCGGAGCTGGTAAACAGCGAGAAGGTTTTGGCGGTGCGATTTTAATTGATGATCCACACAAAGCCGATGAAGCCCGCTCCGAAGTAATGCGGCAGAATGTGATTGACTGGTTTCAGAATACAGTCGAGAGCCGCAAGAATGACCCGAAAAATACGCCAATCATCGTGATTATGCAGCGACTGCACGAAAACGATTTATGCGGATGGCTTTTGGATGGTGGAAATGGCGAAAAATGGGAGCATTTATGTTTGCCGGTTATTCAAGAGAATGGGGCGGCATTATGGCAAGAAAAACACAGCATTGAACAGCTTCGGCAAATGGAGCGGTCAGCGCCCTATATGTTTGCCGGACAGTATATGCAACGTCCAGCACCATTAGATGGCGGAATTTTCAAGCCGAGAAAAATTGAAATTATTGATGCCTTGCCGTCAGGTAATATTCGATGGGTTAGGGCTTGGGATTTGGGCGCAACAGTCGGTGGCGACCCAACGGCAGGGATTAGGTTAGGAAAATGTGACGACGGCTCGTTGATCATAGCTGACTTGGCTCACGGCGATTTAGCCCCTGATGAGCGAGACAATCTAATCAAGCAAACTGCCGCTTTGGACGGTCGCAGGGTCAAAATTAGTTTGCCGCAAGACCCGGGTCAGGCAGGTAAAACGCAAGTGCTTTACCTCACCCGAATGTTACAAGGCTATGTCGTCAAAAGCAGCCCCGAAAGCGGCGATAAAATTACCCGTGCAGAGCCTTTTGCGGCTCAAGTAAACGTCGGTAATGTAAAAATGCTTAAAGGACATTGGAACAAGAAGATTTTAGACGAAATGCAAATGTTCCCCAACGGCAAGCACGATGACACGATAGACGCTTGTTCACGGGCTTACGGCGAGCTTATCGACGCGTTCGATGTGTATAGCCGATTTACCGCATTAGGAAGTTAAGATGATTTTTAATACAGACGGCTATGCCGAAGCTTTAGGGTTAAATTACCTCAAATCAAAAGAGATTATTGTTGATGCCTTAATGCAATATGAATTAGGCGGACTGGCTGCGGTTGTTGTTGATGCACCGGCAGATACGGCGATTGCGCGAAGCATTGAAATTGAAGGTGACGAAGACCGATCTTTGTTTTATGAATTAGAGCGTCTTGCGTTTTTGCCGAAAATAGCAGATGCTGTGCGATGGTCTCGATTGTTCGGAGGCGCAGTATTAGTGTTAATTACTGATGACGGAATGTTGAATCAGCCGTTAAATTTGGCAAAGCTAACAAGGATCAGTGAAATACGTACCTTTGGCTTAGACCAAATCTCGCCGACATCATTACGTTATTTAGACCCCACAAAACCGAATTTCGGACAGTATCAAAGCTACTTTGTGCAGTTAAATAATGCACAGGTAGAAATCCACGAAAGCCGAATGTTGTTTGTGTCAGGCGATCCACTTCCTGAGCGATCTCGTAACGGTATTTATTGGAAAGGTCGATCGGTTGTTAGGGTGTTTGAGAAAATCCGCCTGTATGAGAACTCATTGCATTTAACCAACCAAATTTTAAAACGTAAACAGCAACCTGTACACAAGATGAATGGGCTTTCTGAGGCGATTGAGTTAGGACTTGAAGATAAGGTCAGAGAGCGCGTCTCAATGGTTGAAAAAGCCCGTAACGCATTAAATGCCGTGGTGGTTGATGGTGAGGATGATTACAACATTATTAACGCAGATTTAGGTGGCGTAGTTGACATCCTCGATGAATTGAAAGTAGCCATTTCTGCCGATACAAAAATCCCCGTTTCAATTTTGTTCGGGCAGTCGGCAAAAGGAATGAATGCGACCGGGGAAAATGATTTTGAGAGTTTTTACGACCTCGTGGAGAGCATACAGCAAAACAAAATTAAACCGGCACTTGAAAAATTACTCGAGCTGATTGTATTGCAGTCTCACATCAAGGCAAATAATGACTGGAAAATAAAATTCCCATCCTTGAAAACTCCGTCCGATAAAGAGTTAGCCGACGTAGGAAAAATTAAGGCTGATACAAAATTCGCGGAGACAAAAAGATTGCTTGATTTGGTGGATGCAGGCGTAATATCGAACGACGAAGTTCGCGAATTACATCGAGATGAATTACAGCTAAAAGGCGGTATTGATGAAAATCAAGAGAGTGAGGAAGAAGCCAAAGGCGTGGCTTTATCCGTCGGCGATTGAGCGTGAGTATGTTAGGTTTTTATTGTCGATTGGGGATAAAATTACAGGCGAAATTACTAAAAAACTCCCTGAAATTCAACCGCACTTTGAGCGACACTTAAAACAAGATGGTTTGAGTGACATTTTAGCGCAGTGGTTGGAAGAAATCCTAGTTGCTGTAAGTGCTTTTGTCAGCAATGAGAAAATTAAATCCTTGATTAATAAGTATTTGGGAGAGGTTCAGGTATTTAACCGTAACCAATTCCATAAGGCGCTTAAAAGCGCGTACGGTGTAAATATATTTGTCACCGAACCGTTTTTAATGGACGAGTTGGCGCTATTTGAATTAGAAAATCTGCGCTTAATAAAATCCTTACCAACACAATACGTTGAGCAACTGCGCGGGAAATTTACCGAAGCAGTGCGAAAAGGTACACGTTGGGAACACGTTGCAAAAGAAATACAGCGAGACTTACCGGATAAGCTACGGAATCGAGCAAAATTAATTGCGCGAGACCAAATCGGCAAGTTAAACGGGCAACTTACTAAATTAAGACAGCGCAATATAGGCGTGACGCATTATATTTGGCGCGGAATGCTAGATGAGCGTGAAAGACAATTGCACGTCGATCGCGAGGGCGAGAAATTCGCGTGGGATAATCCTCCTGAGGATGGACACCCGGGTGAAGCTATTTTGTGTCGCTGTTATGCCGAAGCGGTATTCCCCGATGCAGAGAAGTTAGCGGAACAAAAAAATGTACTAGGTTCAGATGGTGAAATGAAATACAGCCCGACTCGGCCGAATTGGATGGAGCCTAAGCAGTATGAGTTACATCGCAGTGCATTGCAAAATGACCAAGCAGCTAAATTTATCACCGACTACAATTTAACCTTGGATGAGGCAGTCGCTTTGCGGGATTATACCGCAAATGGTTTTATTACATTAAATAGTGCACTGCGCAATGGTCACCGCTCTTTTAAAACGGTTACTATGGCAAGCTTCATTAATCAGGCATTGAAAAAACTACCTGATTATAAAGGTAATGTTATTCGTACTTTGAGTCATCTACCTGAAGGCATATTGGACACTTATCAAGTAGGCGAGATTGTAACGGAACGCGGTTTTATGAGTTCTAGTTTTGGCTTTAATGTGGATAATATCGGTGGCTATCCTTATAAGTTCATTATCAGGAGTAAACATGGGAAGAAAATTCACAAAATAAGTACAATGGATGTTGAAAAAGAAGTATTATTCAAATCAGGTACTCAATTTCGCGTCATTAATCGCGAAGTAGTGAATGGTGAAATCCGTATTACTATGGAGGAGCTATAATGTCTTATAACGGCAGCACTCAAAATCCTTATGCAAAGGAACAATACGAAAACCCGCAAAACGTCGCCAAAATGTGGCATTATGAGATTCTGCACAACACTAATTATGGTGCATTTGAGCGGCTCAAAATAAAATTCAATATCCCTGAACATTACTCTAGACAGGAGGCGGCAGAACATTTTAAGAAGCATAATAATTTTGGCTGGAATGGAGACTTTTAATGGTAATGCGATATGACCGCTACACGTTCAAGGCGGTAAAAGACGATCACGGATTTATTCGAGACACCCCGGTTCTGACAAGAACTGGGGTTTTTGTTTATTGGTTGCCCGACGGCACAAAACGGCGCGAGTATAGACCGCCAGATGAGGTGTTCAAAGTAGATAGTTTGTCGGCATTTAAGGGCATACCAATTACAGACGAACATCACGGAAGGATTACTGGTAATAACGCACAAGGAGTTGTGATTGGGTCGGTATTATCGGACGGTAGGCAGGACGGAAACAACTTGATTGCCGATGTGGTGATACACAACACTACCCCTATTGAGCAGGGTAGAAAAGAATTATCGGTAGGCTATGAAGTTGAGCTTGAAATGACAAGCGGGATAACGGAGGACGGCGAGCCGTACGACGCAATCCAGCGCAACATCAAGCCCAATCATTTAGCTATCGTGGTAAAAGGACGGGCAGGTAATGCTCGGTTAAATATGGATGCGGCAGATGCCGTTGAATATCAAAAAGAGGATGACGCAGTGACAACTGAAAATCTAACTGAAATCCGCCTTGATAGCGGTATCTCGTACAAAGCCGCTCCCGAAGTGGTTGTTGAATATAACAAATTAAAGCAAGACGTCGCGCAAGCTGTGGCTGATAAAGACAAAGAAGCCGCCCGTGCAGATACGGCGGAAGCAAAAGTGAAAGAGCTTGAAGCAAATCAAGAAAAATTGAAACAAGATGCTTTCACGCAGGCTAAAAAACGTCTTGAGCTTGAGGCGGTGGCGAAATCGCATAATGTTGAAATCAAAACAGACAGCACAGACCGACAGTTACAAGAAGCTGTAATTAAATCCGTGCGTGGTGACAGTATTGATTTAAACGGTCGATCCGACGGTTATATCGAAGCTGCTTTTGATATGGCCGTTGCGGACGGTGTAAAGCGTGCAGATGCCGAAGCCGGGCAACGTGAGGCGTTAACGAAGCCGCAAATGACTGAAGATGGAAAAGAAAAATTAACAGGACGTGCCGCTATGTTGGCAAGTCGCAATCAATAATAGGGGGAGTAATGAGTAAGATTTATGATGGACGTCAAGCGGTGGCATTTGCCGGCATGAAAGGTGACAGTGGAGACGATCGTGTTGAAACCTTTGCGGCGGAAACCAATATCCCATTTGGCACAATTGTTACTGTCGGCACAAAACCGATGCAAGCGAAATTAGGTGGCACGGCAGCAGTAGGTATCGCTTTACACAGTCACGCCGTGGTCGGGCAGTATGTAAAATTTGACGCTGTATCGGTAATGACGCGTGGTTTGGCATGGTGTGCGGTGAAAGGTGATGATGCAGTAACAGAGCGTGGTGCGGTGAAGTTTGACCCTGCTACCGGGTTAGTTTCCGATGCAGCAAGTACGGCAGTGCCGAATGCAATTTTCCGCAGTGGTGTAGTCAGCACGCCATACGGTAAGATTGCTTTAGTGGAATTACACGCACCACAGCAATAAGTGCGGTCAATTTTAAACAAATTTTAACAGGCGACTGAAAGGTCGCTTTTTTTATTGGAGAAAATCAATGACAGATTTTAAAGCAGATCAGGCAGAGTTAAACGAAATCAGCAAGTGTTTAAGTGCAGCGGGCGTATTTACTCAAGACGCGGGATTATTCACGGCTCGTCAACTCGAAGTTGTGCGCAATAAGATTTATGAAGAGAAATTGCCACAAATGAACGGTTTATCGCTGGTGCCGATTTCAAGTGAAGCGCCTGAATGGGCGGAAACCATCACTGAAAAAACCTATTCTAGCGCAGGGATGGCAAAAATCATCGCCAATTACGCTGATGATTTGCCGCGTGCGGACGTAGCAGCGCAAGAGCGTGCCGTGAAGGTGAAAAGTATCGGTGCAAGTTATGGTTACAACCTGCAAGAATTGCAAGCTGCAGTTGCTAATCGAACAGATCTGCCAAGAGTGAAAGGTCGCGCAGCCCGTCGCGCAGTTGAAATAAAAATGAACCAAATTGCCTTGCTTGGTGATGAGGAGTATGGGCTAAACGGCTTTATCGATCACCCAAATTTAGGTGAAACCTCAATTACGGGTAGTTGGAAAACGCAAGCGGCGGAAAAAATCCTTGAGGATTTAGATAACCTTTACAACACTGTTGTTTTGCAGTCGAAAGGCGTACATCAACCGACCCATTTAATTGTGGCGTTGTCGGATTATCAAACCTTAGGCAGCAAATATCTTGATGATTCAAGCAAAACCTCTGTGTTGGAATTTTTCCAGAAAAAATATCCTAACTTGACTATTCAGGGCATCTGGGAATTGGAAAAAGCAGGTAGTGGCGGTAAAAATCTCGCTATTTGTTATGAAAAGAGCGTGGATAACCTAAATCTTGAAGTACCTAAGGATTTCCAACAATTACCGGCACAAGAGCGAAATCTTGAGTTGGTCGTCAACTGTATCGCTCGCGTAGGCGGCGTATTTTTACGTTACCCGTTATCTGCAACCAAAGCGGAGGTATAACAATGAAAGTCAAGAACGTACAGCCACGTTTAATCCGTATTGATGGGGTATTTATTGCCCCGGGAGAGGTGGTTGAAATTGATGATGATGCAGTCGGCTTATCATCATTTTTAACGCGCGCTGTGTTGGTTGAAGTAAAGGAAGAACCGGCGCAAGGTGATAAAAAAGGCGCGGTAGAGCAAGAAGAACCGGCGCAAGGTGATGAGGCTAAACCAGCTGAAGGCAAAAACAAGCAGGCCGATAAGCCTGAGCGCGGCAAAGCACAACAACCTGACGAGCCAGAAGCAACGCAAGATGAGGCGAAAACAACGGAGTAAGTATGGATATTAAGGCATTATTAGGCGTGATTGCGCCACACACTGGCAGTATTGATATTGAAGTGATTAATAATGCCATCCAACTTGCAGAAAGTTACCGCCCAAAATGTTTGCCTGAAAACAAGCAGCTTGAGGCGGTGGCGTTGTATGCGGCGTATTTATTGACGGCTCAAATTGAGGCGAAGAGCGTTAAGGTTGGTGTAACTTCCGAAAGAGAAGGAGAGTTAAGCCGTAGTTTTGGTAATAACGGGTTAAGCAATACGGCGGCTGACTATTTGGCTCGCTACAACCGATTAAGTGACATTTGTCGCGTCGGCTCAATTACCGTGGGTTATAACTATGGCTGTTAAATCTGTCAATATTAACGACAAAGGCTTTAAAAAGGCCGTAGAAGCATTGGAGCGTCTAGCAAAGATGCAGGTTAAAGTCGGCATCCAATCGGACACGGAAGACTACAGCGACGGTGTAAGTGTGGTTGATGTGGCGGTGTGGAACGAGTATGGCACGGATAAAATCCCCTCTCGCCCTTTTATTCGGCAATGCTTTAAGGATAACAGCGACGAGGCTCTAACTAGACTCAGTGAGCTAGCGCAAAAAACGGCTTTAGGTGACGATCCAAAAAGTGGATTGGGTGGTATCGGGCAGTGGTATCAAGACAGAATGAGGCGTACTTTGTTGACTTTTCAATGGGAGCCGAATAGCCCGGCTACAGTTAAGCGAAAACGGAAGAAGTTGAAGCAGAAAAAAACTGAAGAAAATTCATCACAAGTAAAAGTTAAACCGCTGGTCGATACCGGGCAATTGGTCAATTCAATTCGTTATAAAGTGGAGGAATAATGTCATCTTTTCGTAAACCTTACACTAAATGGGTTAAATCCGAGGGTAAATATGTTAGCGGGAAATGGGTCGAAGGTGAGGTCGAAAGCTCGACTTTTCAAGCTTCAATTCAGCCTTTAAGCACCTATGCGATGAATGCTCTGTCGGCATTATTGCAAGGCAGGCATATTTCTAGCGCAGTCAAAATCTACACCGATGAAGTGTTAAATGTTGCAGGTGAAAATAAGCAAAATGGCGACGAAGTGGAATTTCAAGGGCAGCGTTATTTAGTGGTTGCTCGTGACGCTTATCAAAGCGACGTTATCAACCATTATCGCTATCAGGCGGTGAGGGTAAATAATGATTGAGATACTATATCGGCTCTTGCAGAGCCTGACGGATTATCCTGTTATTCGCGCTTATGGCAACGGCATAGAGCCAAAAAAGCCTTTTGTAACATATAACTTAATGCTTGAGCGCGTGCCGACGCATTCTCTCTATTCTAACGTCGATCAGAATGGCAGGCAGGAGGTTAAAACACATATAGACGCTGTGCTTGAGTTGCAATATTTCCGTGCTATGGAATCGGAAGACCCGCATTCACTCGCGTTTTTTCGAGATATGGCAATGAAAATGCAAACGCAGTCGCAACAGGATAAATGGGATAGTGCAGGTATTGCACTTGTCAACGTGGATAAACTCACTCACCTACCGTTTCTCGATGAGGCGCAGAAATACGTTGATAGATCGGTTTTAGAGCTGTCGGTACGTTATACCGCTTCTGCTGAGGATATTATCCACTTTATCGAAACAGTCAAACTTGATTACCAATTAGACAAGCTAAAAGGCAGTCAAATAATAGGAGATTAAATATAATGGCAAATATCGATCGTTTAGTAAACGTCAGTATTGAGCTTGGTACAACCGCCATTGCAGGGCAGTCGTTTAGTGATTTGCTGATTTTAGGTAAGCATTCTGTGGCGACGGGACGTGTAATGGTGGTGACAGATGCCGATCAGGTTTTAGATTTGGGCATTCCCACAACCGACCCGATTTATGCGGCGGTCAGTGCGGCATTTTCGCAAAGCTCGCATATTTCGCGAGTGCATATCGGCAAAATCAAAGCATCAGAATATAGCGTGATTGTGCCAAATGCGGACGGAAAAACATTCAAAGTTAATTTAGCTTGGATTGACGATAAAGGCGAAGCGCAAGCAGGTGTGGCGGAACACGTTTTTGCAACAAGCGAAAGTGCTAGTGCGACTGAGCTGTTGAATAAAATCAAAGCTCTGAATGCGCCGGTTACCGCAAGTTCGGCAGGTGAAACGATTACCATTAAACCGACGGGTGAAGCTGACATTGCGATCACTGTATCAAAAGATCTGACTTTGAAAGCTACTTATACCGAAACCGTAACCGAAGCCTTATCCGCGTGTGCGCGAGAAAATAATGATTGGTACGGATTAGCGATTACCTCACGCGTAGAAGATGATGTGTTGCAAGCCGCTGCTTATGCGGAAGCTAATCAGAAATTATTCGGCACAGCATCAAACTCTACTGCAGTGATTAATTCGGCAGTTGATACGGATATTGCCAGTAAACTATTGCAGAACTCGTATTTCCGATCGTTTGCAATGTATTCGCATAAAGCCGACACGCAATACCCGGAAGTCGCATTGATGAGTTATTGCTTTACGTTCTATCCGGGAGCGGAAACGTGGGCAAATAAAAAATTATCAGGTGTTGCATTCTCGCCATTAACCGAAACTCAATACATTGCGGCGAAAAAGAAAAACGTCACTACATTTGAGCGTTTTAACGGTAGCTTTTCGATTACTCAGGGCGGCAAGGTGGCAGGTGGAGAGTGGATTGATATTATCCGCTTTCGCGACTGGTTAAAACAGGAAGTACAAATCAATGTTACCTCTGTATTAATCAATACTTACGGCAAGGTACCTTACACTGACCCTGGAATTGAATTAATCGGTACGGCAATTCGCAAAGCCTTAGATTTAGGCGTGGTGCGTGGCGGTATTGCGCCGGTAGAGTTGAATGAGGATAACAAGGAAATCCCGAGTTATGTCATTACATTACCTCGCTCAAGTGGTATTTCGGATAATACCAAAGCGCAGCGTGTTCTAGAGGATGTGAAATTCTCGGCGCGGTTAGCCGGTGCAATCCATTTGGCGAACATCAAGGGAAATTTGGCTTACAGCCTCTAAACTTGACGATAAATCATCAATAGACCGCCAAAGTGCGGTCTTTTTTTATGGAGAAAATCATAAATGGCGAAATTAGCAACCTATTCTGCCGACAAAGTGACGGTAGTTATCGGGCCGCATATTGTGACAGGCTACGCAGACGGCACTTTTATCAATATCGAAGAAATGACCGATGGAGTTGCTTCAGTTGCGGGTGCTGATGGTGAAGTGGCACGTGCAATGAGTACAGATCCGCGTAAAACAGTTACGCTTACAGTATTACAAACCAGCTCAACTAACGATGTATTAACCGGTTTGTATGCAGCAGACCAAATCAGTAAAAACGCCACTTTCCCTGTGGCAATCAAAGACTTGCGAGGCAACTCATTATTTGCGTCCTCCACAGCATGGATTAAGAAATTATCCAACATTGAGTTAGGCAAAGAAGTTGGTGCGCGTGAATGGACTATCGAAACCGCTGATGGTGTGATGTTTGTTGGGGGTAATCAATAATGTTGAATGATAAACGAGAAGGAATTGTAATCGGTGAAACAACCTTTTATGTACAAAAGTTTTCTGCAATGGAACAGCTACGAATTTTCGGGGATTTGCAAAAAACTATTTTGCCATCCATCGGGAAGTTGTTCGGGGGCGCACCTAAAGCAGATGGTGAAGAAGGGGGGCAAGACAGCTTCGGCGACGCGTTAGCTCAATTGTCGGCAAAATTAGACGGTAATGAGCTAATTAAACTGGCAAAAACCTTAATTAACCCAGAATTAGTGACGGTGCAGCGCGACGATTTAAATAACGGGGAAGATCTGAAACTCCGCCAAGATAAGTTCGACATGGTGTTTGCCGATATGAGCGAAATTATTGAGTTAATCGAGTTTATTTTAAGGCTCAATTTTACCGGTTTTTTTACGAAATATCTCACCCGTCTTGGGTCGGCGCAAAATCTAGCGGAACACCGTTAGTCGGTCAACTTGCGCCCCATCTTGATATTGAGATGTTAGCGTGGAGACCTTTTTTTGCGGGGAAAATAAGCCTCACCGAACTTAATACGGCGGGGCTTATTGATATGGGCGGGTTGCTCAAAATGAATCGGTTACTGGATGCCATAGAAGCGACAGAAGCAAAGCAAATGGAGAGTAATAAATGACGGTTAATGAGTTTGTCACAACCCTGCGTTACGCCTATGACAACTCCAAGCTGAAATCCTATATCACCGACATTCAAAATGCTAAAAATAAAATCGGTGGTGCACTTGATGGTGCCGCCGCTGCACCGCTAGCAAATGCCAATGCGCAGCTTGGAGAAGTTAGAAATAAGCTGTTTTCCTTGCGCAATATTGTAATGGGTTATGCCGCAACAGTGGCGGGCGGTGCGGTAACTCAAATTGCCGATGATTGGGCAGGTGTAAGCGGTCGGGTTAAGTTAGCGACAGAAAGTGCAGAGGAACATAAGCACGCTTTAAGCGAAATCTACGCTATTGCGCAGCGGACAAATCAAGCCTATACCGCAGCAGGTGATTTATTCCAAAAAGTGCAACGTAATAAAGCGGATTTGGGATTAAGCACAGATGATACGTTAAACCTTACTGAAATTATCGGTCAAACGATGAGTATTGGAGGCGGTGACGCAGGAGCACAACAAGCGGCATTAATGCAGCTTGGGCAAGCACTTGGTGCAGGTGCGCTAAGAGGTGACGAGCTGAATTCAATTATTGAGCAGGCTCCACGCTTGGCGCAAGCGATAGCAGATAGTTTCGGTGTATCGGTCGGCCAGCTTAAAGATATGGGTAAAAATGGCAAACTTACCTCAAAAGAGTTAGCTCAAGGGCTTTTGAAGCAGGCGGGTAAAATCCAAGCGGAATTTGACCAAATGCCGAAAACCTTTAGTGGCAGTATGACCAAGTTACGCAACGCTTTAGGGCGTTTTATTAGTTTCGCCGTTAACGATGTGCTTAAGTTGGGGAATGTTTTTGCCAAATTAGCCGACTGGATAGAGGAAAATATCAATCTTGTTTTGATATTAGCAGTGTCCGCTATCGGGACTAAATTACTGTTTGCTCTAAAAGCCACAAACGGGCAGCTTAAACTAATGATTGCCAACGTAACCAAAGCATTTGCGCCGTTTTTGGCGGTCGCAGCGGCATTAACAGTGGTCGGTCTGATTATTGAGGATATCTATTACTGGACGCAAGGCTACGGCTCGGTGACGACAGCTTTAGTTGGCCGTTATGAGATGTGGGCATATAAGTTCGATCAGATTGGACATAGTGCTGGCATATTATGGGCGAGCATTAAAGGCCTAATTAATGATGTTGGACGATTAATCGGCATTGATGTTTCAAGTTGGTTTCCTGATTTTAAATCATGGGGCGACCTTGCCACAGCTGCCCTGCAATACATCATCGACGGGTTGAATAACCTTATCAAAGTATTGCGTAGCTTAACTAAAATTGCCCGAATGATCGTTAAAGGCGAATTCGCCGAAGCGTGGAAAGAAACTGGAAAAGACATTGATTTATTATCCGCTAAATTTTTACCGTTTTATGCAGTAGCGTTAACGGTATTTAGTGCGATAGGTGGATTGATTAAATGGGTGTTATCACCATTGCGATTATTGCGGTTTGGCTTAAAAGGGGTTGGTAAATCCTTTTCTTTCGTTGGTTCGGTGATTAAGTTCCTATTTAGTCCATTGACTGCCTTTTTAGGTGGACTTAAAAAAGTTTGGGCGGTAGGTGTTCGCGTGATAGGTGTTTTCAGCCGCTGGGGTAAGTCTATTCGTAGGATATGGTTTTTGCTACGTGCGGTTGGTAGTCATTTAGGTGTATTTAAAGCTATTGGCTGGGTCATCGGCAAAGGCATCTTGGCTTTTGATGTGCTGATAACCGTGTTGAAAACAGCAAGTAACTGGATTATCGCATTAAGTAAGTTCTTAAGTGGTGCACTCATTAGCGCAGTACGAACTGCAGGAATAGTATTTATATCTATCGGTAAGCGTGCTGCATTAGCTTTTGGTTTGTTGGTAAATGTGTTGAAAACATCTAGTAGCTGGATTATTACATTAAGCAGGCTCTTAGGTGGTGCGCTTATTAGTGCATTACGCGCTGTTGGAATGGCCTTCATCGCCGTCGGTAAACGTGTTGCATTGGCTTTTGTCACCAATCCGATCGGGTTATTGATTGCAGCTGTTGCGGTTGCGGTGTATCTCATTGTTAAGTATTGGGATGAGATTAAGGCAACAGCGATTTTGGCTTGGAATCTAATTTCTGTCGCTTGTAGTCAGGCATGGGATAACATCCATAAAAAAGCGGTTGCCATTTGGGACTCAATCGAAAAATACATCAGCGACAAAGCAAATGCAGTGGGCCGTATTTGGGATAGTATCACTATGCTATTTTCCAGTGCATGGGAAAATGCAATTAAATACGTGACAAGTAAATTTGAAGGACTTATTCCCGACTGGGTTAAAAATCTGTTTAGTGATGGCGCGACGGTAACAGTTAACGGCCAAATGCCGAATATTGCCGGTGATACAATGGCTTTAGCAGGGCAATTGGCACAATACAGTACCAGTATGCAACAAAATCAAACGATTAATAATAATCAAGTAATTAATGTAAACGGTTCACAGAACCCAACAGCGACGGCGAGAGAAGTTAATAAGACCATTTCCGGTGCGTCAAAAAGTAGTCATCGCTATCAGATGACCTCTATTGAGAGTGGAGGCGGTTAATGAGCTTGATGAATTTATTGTTCGGCACAAAAACTATATTCGGTTCGGTGGGGGTTGCCACAATCGAACTTGATGCTCTACTCAATGAAACAACGGTAATGTCGAGCCAAATCACCGAATATCCCGTTGAAGATGGCACGATTGTATCTGATCACATTACGCTTGACAGCGAAAGACTGACGATTGAGGGTGTTATCTCTGGTGCCGGGTCGTTATTTGGCATTAAAGCAGGTAAGGCAGAGCTTATTAATGCCAAGGAAACTCTGCGAGAACTGCATCGTACGAGAGAGTTAATCACGATTGTAACTGGAGTAGATCTGTATGAGGATTTTGCTATTGAGTCTTGCTCTATTGCGCGGAATAACGAATACGGTGAGCAATATCAAGTCGAGCTTGCATTACGAAAGATCAAAAAAGTGACGCTTAAAACCGAAGATATGCCGCCAGAAAAAAGCGGTAAATCAACTCAAGGCAAAGCTGGTAAAACCAAGAGCAATGCCGGTAAAGCTAAAACCGGCACTCCGTCTCCATCACAAGAGGCAAGAGTGCCTATGTCGCGTGCAGGTGCATATTCAGGCAAGGGGGCTGTGTAATGTTTTTGATTGATGTGCCCGATATAAATGATTCTCTTGTCGAGGTTGAACTGGATGAGGAAGTGTTTATTTTACATTTCAGTTGGAACGACACTGTCGGTTATTGGTCGCTATCCATTCAAAATGTCTATAACGACGAATTAATTAGTTGCCTGCCTATTTATCCAAATAGACGGTTGTTAGAGTTTGTTAAGAACTCACAGTTACCGCTTGGCGATTTAATTGTGATCAGAAGTGATGATGTCGCCTCAATCGGGCGGGAAGATTTTTCCAACGGTTCGGCGGTATTGATGTACATAGGGGTTGATGA
This sequence comes from uncultured Mesocricetibacter sp., assembly GCA_905373425.1. Lineage (GTDB taxonomy): Bacteria > Pseudomonadota > Gammaproteobacteria > Enterobacterales > Pasteurellaceae > CAJPST01. Next base: position 7,387 of record CAJPST010000004.1, on the reverse strand, counting down.
TGAGTAATCGCTTTTTGCGCAATTATCGGTTGCAGATCGGGAAAAAGGGCGATACGAAAGGCGTGAGTATCGTTCAACCAATCAGGATGTCGTTTGACATCGAAAAAACCACTGAATCCAAGCCGAATGAAAGTACGATAAAAATTTACAACCTATCTCCCGCTACACGTGCGTTAATTGAAAAACCAGATATGCGGTGCGTACTTTATGCTGGTTACGAGGAGGAAGGGGAACCGTTACTGTTATGTTCGGGGGATATTGCCTATGCTTATTCTTACCTTGATGCGGCAGATTGGATCACTGAACTAGCGGTGCTAGATGGACTAATTGAAATCCGCGATACCGCCGTTTCGTTAGGTTATGCTGGGGGGGTAAATTCCACTCAAATTTTAAATGCGATTGCCGGTGCAATGGGGTTGATTTTGGTCGCTCCTAACTCATTATCCGAGCGTAAATGGGCGAATGGGTTCAGTTTTTATGGCGCTGCGCGGACCGCATTAGACAAAGTTGTAGCTGGCACAGGGCTTGAATGGTCTGTGCAAAACGGCGAATTGCAGATTGTTAATCATGCCGACGTTACTAAGCGACAAGCAGTTGTGTTGTCGGCAGAAAGTGGGCTTATAAGCTACCCTGAGCGCACCAGAGAGGCGGCAAAGAGCAAAAAAGCCGATAAAGAAGAAGTAAAGGGCGCTAAAAAGCGTAATCTTACATTGGATAATCAGGCGCGTGACGGTTGGAATGTCAGAAGTTTTTTACTACCGCAGGTCAACCCCGCCGACAAGGTAAAACTTGAAAGCAAAACGGTTACGGGTTGGTTTCGCGCCGAAAAAGTACATCATTATGGCGATTCGTTTAGTGGTGATTGGATCACTGAATTACACTTAATTGATTTAGAGACCAAACAAAATAGTAACGATAGTCGCAAACATCGCAAAAAAAGGGTTAAGTAATGGATTTTTCCGATATTAATGTTTCATTGCCGGGCGTTGTTGTAAGTTATGACGCGGCAGCGTGTCGTGCCACGGTCTTGCCGACAATTCCGAAGAGGTTAAATGACGGTTCTGAGCTTGCCCCGCCTAAAATTGTCAATGTACCGGTCTTGTTCCCAACGGCAGATGTAAACGGGGCGGTTGCTCAAATCACTGTCCCGATAAAGCCGAATGACGGGGTGTTTCTGATTTTCTGTCAGCGCTCACTAGAGAACTGGTTAAATGGCTCAAATAGCGCACCTGATGATCCTCGCATGATGGATTTATCGGACGCCTTTGCAATGCCGGGTTGCAATCAGAAAGCGCCTTCGGCAGATGGTAATAATTTATCAATCAGTTATGGGGAGGGCAGTATAAAGATTGCACCTAACGGTGAAGTGACCATTAAAACCCCGAAATTAACGGTAAATGCACCGACAAGTGAATTTACCGGCAATGTAAATGTTACTGGTAATGTAACGGCGAAAGGTGAAGTGCAAGGTAAAGGTATTAATCTTTCGACACACAAACATTCGGGCGACAGTGGAGGAATGACAGGAGCACCACAATAATGACAACTGATCTGAAACTATCTTCAACACACGATCTCTTGTTAAAGGACGGGAAGTTATTGTTGACAGAGGGAGCAAGTCAGCGTGCGCAACAAATTAAAATTGCCTTACTGACTTTTTTGGGCGAGTGGGAATTTGACACAAGCATCGGAATACCTTATTTGGAGCAAATTTTAGTCAAAACCCCAAATAAATTTAGAGTGGAAGCTATATTGCGCAAAAAAATTTTAGCGGTGCAGGGCGTGCGGCGTATAACTTCATTCAGTCTTGATATGGACCGCACAAACCGCTCACTGAGCGTACATTTTTCGGCGGACACTGATGATGGGAAAGTTGATGATAAAGTTATGATTGATAGGAGAAATAATGTCTGATTACGGTGTAAAAAGAAGTGGGTTTGTGCGTAAGCGATTGCCTGAACAATTGAATGAAATTAGGGATAGTCTAAAGAATGGCTTAGGTTCCAATGTTGATTTAACTCCCGATACGGTACTTGGAGTAATTTCACATATATCGGCGGAACGATTTGCTTCGATCTGGGAGTTAGCTGAGGCTGTTTATGGGACGATGTACCCGATGAGTGCAACAGGAAGTAATCTTGACAAGGCGGTATCTTTCATCGGTGTTACACGATTACAAGAGCAACCATCATCTTGTGCTGTGACTTGGTTTGGCAAGAATGGAACTGTTATCCCTGATTATTCTTGTGTACGTAATAAGCGCAGCCAAGTTAAATATTTTGCACTAGGTGAGGTCACAATATCACAAGATAACGCGCATTGTGTCACTATTTCGCCGAGTGTCAGCTCTATTGAGATTAACGGCACCTTATCAGTTGTTATCAATGGCGTAACATACTCATACCAGACAGATCGAGCCTCAATTAAGTACGCGATGGAAAAACTTTTTGCAAAATTAGCAGGGCTTGAATTTGCTGATGTTAAATTAAACAACCTTGAACTTACTGTTACCGCAAGTAGCGTAACAGGGTTTAGTGTGGCGGTAAATGATAAGCTGTCTATCGCCAAGCTTGGTACGTTAGGACGGGTAACGACAGACAAGGCTGAGACTGATTTAGCCGAGGCAGGCAATATATCTGAAATTATTGATCTGGTCGATGGGTTAGAAGAGGTTAATAACTTTTCGTTTGGTACCGCGGGCAGGCAAGAAGAAACGGACAGCGAACTCTATCAACGTTATCACAAAGGTGTTTGGCATACCGGTGCAGGGACGGCAGAATCAATACAGGCAAATTTGTTGAAAGTAGAGGGCGTAAATCACGCTGTTGTGTACGAAAACAAGAGTAACACCCTAAATGATTTTGGCATGCCGGCACATAGCTTATACTGTGTGATTAAAGGTGGTCTAGATGCAAATATAGCAAAGGTAATATTAACATATGCGCCCGCAGGAATTACGTTACACGGCAGTAGCACTGTAACAGCTAAAGATAGCCAAAAAATCAACCAAATAATCAAATTTGGACGGCCTCGTAAAGTGTACATATGGGTTAATGTAATTGTTAACACATTTGTAGATCAGGGCGAATTTGCTGCCACCGGCTACTCGACAAAAATTATCGAAAATATTATGAATTATGCCGCAACACTTAATGTCGGTGATGATGTTATTTTGCAACGTATAATCGGAAAATGCGTAGATGTAAAAGGTGTTGGGAAAGTACAAGTTACTATCGGTAGAGCAGCGACTTTGGATAGCGCAGGTCCGTCATTGAACGGCAATAATATTACGATCGCACCCGATGAGGAGGCTATTTTTGACAGAACTATTATCAAGGTGACGTAATATGAAAGGACTAACAGATAATTATGTTGAGATTGGTAAATCTCTCAATCTGTCTCAATTTCATCACGCCCTTAAATTCAATGCTTTTTTGACCGCACTTTTGTCACCTTATGCCGATATCCAAGCTGCATTATCAGACCTACTTTATAATCGCCATATTGATACCGCCGAGGGGAGACAGCTAGACGGAATAGGCGATATTGTCGGCGTAGCGCGTCCTTATGTTGACGCAAATAATAATTGGTATTTTGGTTTTACAGGGCAAAGTAAGGCTAAGGGGTTTAGTCAGGCACCAATACGGGATGCCGGTGTAGCTACGCAATCAACGACTCATAATTATATGTCCGATATGGATTATCGCGCGCTGATCCGGTGGAAAATCGTAGCTAATAATTCACACGGTACGACAGAGGATATTATCAGAGCTTGTATTGCGCTATACAGAGCTAAAAAAGTCGAGGTGAAGAACTTAGGTGGGGCGGAAGTAAAAGTGATCATTACTCGAAACAAAGCAATCCATACCTTTGTTTTTGAAAATCAGCCTGAGCAATGGATACCTGCTGCGGCAGGTGTAGGCGTTACAGTAGAATTTGTTAATACATAGGTGTTTGAATGATTGATTTAATTAAGTTGTTTGAAAAAATAAAATGGGCTGAAAATGGCGGTATAGCTGATTTTACCGAAGGGAACTATAAATCCGGATGGGCATTTTTAGGCGATGATACTCCGACAGTGCAGGATTTTAACTTTGTACAGCAGATGAACGATAAAAAAGATAAATGGCTGTACAATCAAATTAATGAAGTATTGAAATCCGAGGGGCTGAAGGCGACAGAGGGTGAATTAGATGCGCTTTTGAAAGCCATTAAAAAGATGGCGCAAGGATATAGCACACCAAAAGAAATTAAAGGGGATAGTGTCAATGACATTGATAGAACTGGGCATACCCACAAAATAGCTTCCGGCAATACCGAACGCAAGGGAGTAGTCCAACTAACCGAGGATTTAACTTCTGAAAGTTTGGAGCTAGGCTTGGCCGCGAAAGCCGGTAAGAGATTAAAAGCTCTCCTTGACGCGCTTACCAGGAACCTTAACGACTACATCCCGAACAGTAAAAAGAGCAACGCGATAGACAGCTCCTCATCGGATAACGTTGCAACATCTTTGGCGGCTAAAAAAGCCTACGACAAAGCTGTTGCAGCCGAAGAACTCGCAAGCACTAAATATACGGCGCAAATCGCCACTACGACGCAACGAGGGCTAACCCATCATTACTCAGGCTATGACAGCGACAGTGAGGATTTTAGTGCTAGTGCAAAAGCGATAAAAATCATTAAAGGATTTATCGACAGTAACACTCGTAACTTTGGCAATTACATCCCAAACAGCAAAAAATCTAATGCGGTTAATAGTTCATCCGGTGATACAGTGGCAACTTCGGCGGCGGTCAAGACGGCCAACGACAACGCCAACGGGCGAATCAGCCGTGCAGGAGACACAATGGATGGCGCATTGAGAGGTAAGTCCGGGGGGATGTCGACAAACAATCCAAATAATGTCGGTTTTGTCTTCGGCGGCGACAATGACAGCGGCATGAGCAACCCACAAGATGGCATATTGCAGCTAAATGTTAATGGGCAGACGGTATTTGAGGCTAGCGCGCTGAGTAAAAACACGCGGCTACGTAATATTGCAGACTACACAATGGACTTGCAAAATGATGGCAACTTAGTAGTAAAAAAAGGTGACAGTGTATTGTGGCATGCGTTTAGCACATTACTCAAATACGAATTTTACGACTTCCGAAATAAGTTTACTATGGCGACGTATAATGGCACGAATAGCTCATCCTTTGTATTTCGCATACCAATTACTCAAAATCTCGGGGTTAAAATGTATGTGTCGCAGATAAGGATAGATGCAAATTTAGCAGGTCACCGGTTTAATTTAGCAGAGGCATTTACCGGGTACCGGGTAGCTATGGTAACCAGTGCTGACGGTAACCGCCGCCCATTAGGTGCGCACCTGACGAGTGATACCCAAGTAACTATTAACTGCGATAGCATACCCACGGTACAAACTGTCAATTTGCTCGTTATTGGGAACTATCAATATTAATCGGAGAAAAGAATAATGTTAAAACAATTTAACCTTAATGGATTATATTTTGATGCCCCGCGCATTACATTGGATAGTTTTGGCAATGAGATTGAGGGTGTCACTGGCGATGGCTGGTATCCTGTTGAAACTCAAGATGATGTGGATGGCATTTGGCAAAGCGTAGATGGCAACGGGGAGGTATGGATCGAAAACGGCGAGCTGAAATGGTCAGGGCCGCCTCCAAGTGATAATCATCGGTGGGACGGAAATAAAAAGCAATGGGTAGAGTTGGGTAACAAAGAAAAAAATGCTCGTGAAGCCGAAATTCTTGCGCAAAAACAGACCGCACTTTTGCAAACCTTAAACGCTAAGGTTGCCGAGTTAAGAGCCAAACACCTAAGTAATTACTCAATCCGCGAGGAACAAGAAGCGCGCGGCTTGTTGCCGACCATGTTACTGGATGAGATTTTTGCGGCAGGCGGTTATAGCTCAATGGATGAACTAAAAGCGTCGATTATTGCCAAGGCGGATACCTTAGCAATTATTGAGGGCGCATTAACAACAAAAGCGGTCGAATTACGCGCGCAGATCAACGATGCCAAATCCGATGATGACATTGTAGCAATACAGCGTGAAATCGAAGCGTGGACGTAAACTATGTTTGACGAGATTTGACTTGAGATTAGTCAGATAGTTGTTTAGATACCATTTAAGCGGCGGGTAATCCGCCGTTATTTTTTTGGTATTACATTTAGTATTACTAAAACACAAGCGAATTCATAGTATCTTATGAAATCTTAACATGAATTATTAAATCTACTCCAGCCGGTCGCACCATTTCAGAAATCTCACATTTTTGCCTTTATATCCCAAAATTAATACCTTTATATAATTCTTTAAGAAATAAGAAAAATTCCTAGTTTTTTATCTTTCCTCCACAAGCTTTTCTGTTTTTTCTATCCCGAGTGCGTCGATGTAAATGACAAATTGGTAAAAAGTTTTATTGAACAATTATTAATCAATAAAATGCAGTTATTATTTGTTTCTCATTAAGAGCGAGAAGTATCTAAGTGTATAACTCATTTATTTGAATTTATTGCACAAAATAATGGTTATACATATATACAAAAGGCTATCTGATTTGGTATATTTTTATTAATTATTTTAACCTACAGGAGATGAAAAAATGGGTGTATTTGATGGCTTACCGATTGCGGCAATCGTATTTATTATATTAGTGCTTATTGTGGTGTTTTCAACCTTAAAAACAGTACCGCAGGGTTATAACTGGACGATTGAACGTTTTGGACGTTATACCAAAACCCTTGCGCCGGGGCTAAATTTTATCATACCTTTTGTAGATCAGGTTGGGCGTAAAATTAATATGATGGAGCAAGTATTGGATATTCCATCGCAACAAGTGATTTCAAAGGACAACGCCAAGGTTACTATTGATGCAATTTGTTTTGTACAGGTAGTGGATGCGCGCAGTGCAGCGTATGAGGTGAACAATTTAGAACAATCCATTATTAATTTAACAACTACGAATATTCGTACGGTACTTGGCTCTATGGAACTAGATGAAATGTTATCGCAACGTAATTCTATTAACAGTAGTTTGTTATCTGTGGTTGATGAAGCGACTAATCCATGGGGCGTAAAAGTTACTCGGATTGAGATTCGTGATGTAGAGCCACCACATGAGTTGAGTGAAGCGATGAACGCCCAAATGAAAGCGGAACGTAATAAACGGGCTGAAATCTTAGAAGCTGAGGGGATTCGTCAAGCTCAAATTTTACGTGCTGAAGGGGAAAAACAATCACGTATTCTGAAAGCTGAAGGGGAGCGTCAGGAAGCATTCTTGCAAGCAGAAGCTCGTGAACGTGCGGCCGAGGCAGAAGCAAAAGCGACTCAAATGGTTTCTATAGCACTTGCTAATGG
>CAJPST010000003.1 GCA_905373425.1 uncultured Mesocricetibacter sp. | reverse complement strand
TATGAGGTGATTTTACGCCATCAATCCCTCTTTCCCGAAATGCTTTTAGCCAATAAATGATGGCAGAATGGGGAATTTTATGAAGTTTAGCCACCTCACGGATACCATAATCCTGCTCGGTGACCGGTTTGATAATTTCTAAACGAAATTGATAAGAGTAAGACATAATCTGCACCTCAAATTAGGTGTCCAAGTTTTGGGGGCAGATTAAAGTGCGGTCAGATTTTGAGCCGTTCTATAAATTCAGGTAAATCAGCCAAAGAATTTAACACTACATCAGCAAATTGCTCACCTTCCGGTGTTACTGTTTTACCTGATTTCACCAAAATTTTATACCGCACTTTCGCCTCTTCTGCTGCTTGTAAATCCTCGATTTTATCCCCAACCATAAAAGATTGTTCTGGATCAATGTTTAACTCTCTGATCCCTTGTAACAACATTCCTGGTTTAGGCTTGCGACAATCACAATCTTGTCTGAAAGTTGCCAGCCCTTGCGGATGGTGCGGACAATAATAAATGCCGTCTAAATCCACCCCGCGATCGGCAAGCGACCAATCCATCCACTCGGTCAACTGCAAAAATTGAGCTTCCGAAAAATAACCGCGAGCAATGCCTGATTGGTTAGTCACCAAAACCAGCAGATACCCCATTTCTTTTAGCTTTTTTAATGCCTCAATAGTTCCTTCAATAAATTGGAAATCATCAATTTTATGCACATAACCGTGATCGACATTCAATGTGCCATCACGATCCAGAAATATCGCTTTATTCATTTTAATTCCTTAACTAGGTGATTTTGTTGAATTATCGCTTTTCTGCAAAAAATTGGCAAATAAACACAATTTATTCTAATAAATAACAGAACATTCTAAAAATCAACCGAATAAATATTGACACGGCAATCTAGCCATCTAAAATACAATATAACTCCATATTTTTATATAAAAAGAAGCAAAGGGCTTATATGATTAAGCTAAAAAACATTAGTAAAGTTTTTGATATTTCAGGGAAAAAACTAACTGCATTGGACAATGTCAGCCTTGAAGTAGCAAGAGGGCAAATTTGTGGCGTAATTGGCGCATCAGGCGCGGGAAAAAGCACACTAATCCGTTGTGTCAATTTGTTGGAGCGTCCAACGACCGGAACCGTAGAAGTGGACGACATGGAGCTGACACGTATGAGCGAAAGCGAACTGATTCATGCCCGCCGTAATATTGGTATGATTTTTCAACATTTCAATTTACTTAGCTCACGCACAGTGTTTGATAACATCGCGTTACCATTGGAATTAGAAAAAACACCGACGAATAAAATTAATGAAAAAGTGACCGCTCTTTTAGAGCTGGTTGGATTAGCCGATAAACGCGATACATATCCTGCTAACTTATCGGGCGGACAAAAACAGCGTGTTGCCATAGCCCGCGCATTAGCAAGCGAACCGCATGTTCTGTTATGCGATGAAGCCACTAGCGCACTTGATCCTGCTACAACACAATCTATTCTAAAATTATTGAAAGAAATCAATCGCACGTTGGGAATCACTATCCTATTGATTACACACGAGATGGATGTCGTAAAACGAATTTGTGACATCGTTGCGGTAATTGATAAAGGACAATTAGTTGAACAAGGAACCGTCAGTGATATTTTTTCCAACCCGAAAACGGAACTGGCGCAAGAATTTATCAGTTCGACTTTCCACTTTAATTTGCCGGAAGAATATTTGGAAAAATTAAGCGATACGCCTAGACATGCCAAATCTTGGCCAATTATTCGCTTTGAATTTACCGGGCGTTCAGTGGATGCCCCATTGCTTTCACAAACATCACGGAAATTCAATGTTGAACTTAATATTCTTATGTCTCAGATTGATTATGCCGGCGGTGTCAAATTCGGTTTCACTATCGCTGAAGTAGAAGGTGACGAAGATGCCATTACTCAGGCAAAAATTTATTTAATGGAAAAAAATGTGCGTGTAGAGGTGCTGGGTTATGTTTGATAGTTTAATTGCTGATTTCACCAGCCAGTTGACACCTAAAATGTGGGAAATGGTCGCATTATCTAGCTGGGAAACCGTATATATGAGTTTTGCCGCCACATTCCTAGCCGTTATCATAGGTTTGCCTTTAGGCATTATTACCTTTATCACAGGAAAAGGCAGAATTCTGGCAAACCGCCGTGTTCATTATATTTTGAACATTATTATTAATATAGGACGTTCAATCCCCTTTATCATTTTATTAATCATATTGTTGCCGTTTACCCGCTTATTAGTCGGTACAACATTGGGAACTACTGCTGCAATTATTCCGTTGAGCATTGCAGCCATGCCTTTTGTCGCGCGGCTAACCTCCAATGCCTTAATGGAAATTCCGCCAGGTTTAACCGAAACAGGCAAAGCTATGGGCGCGACAAACTGCCAAATTATTATGAAATTTTATTTACCCGAAGCTTTACCAACTTTAATTAACGGTATTACTCTAACTTTAGTCACACTCATAGGCTATTCAGCTATGGCCGGGATTGTAGGCGGCGGCGGGTTGGGCAACTTGGCTATCAGCTATGGCGAACACCGCAATATGGTTTATGTGAAATGGCTATCCACCATTATCATTGTCGCCATCGTGATGCTGAGCCAAAAATTAGGTGATGATCTCGCAAAACGTGTAGATCACCGCTAAACATCAATACTAAACACTCAAAAAAGAGGAACTTACTTTATGAAATCAATCAAACTATTCACCCTGACTGCATTAACATCCATATTGGTCTCCACTAACGCATTCGCTGAAAAAATCAAAATTGGCGTTATGTCTGGACCTGAACACGAAGTAGCCGAAGCTGCTGCCAAAGTTGCCAAAGAAAAATACGGATTAGATGTCGAATATGTTTTATTTAACGACTATGCCTTACCGAACACAGCTGTTTCCAAAGGCGATTTAGATGCAAACGCAATGCAACATAAACCTTATCTGGATAAAGATTCATCTGAGAAAAAACTGACTAATCTCGTTATTGTCGGTAATACTTTCGTTTATCCGTTAGCAGGTTACTCGAAAAAAATTAAAAATGTCGCCGAACTGAAAGAAGGAGCTGTTATTGCCGTACCAAATGACCCAAGCAACCTTGCTCGCGCATTGATTTTATTAGAAAAACAAGGCTTAATTAAGTTAAAAGACAATACCAATTTATTTGCGACTTCCTTAGATATAGTCGAAAATCCAAAAAAACTGCAAATCAAAGAAGTGGATACTTCCGTTGCCGCCCGTACCTTAGATGATGTTGACTTAGCTGTAGTCAACAACACCTATGCCGGACAAGTCGGTTTAAATGCATCCGAACACGGTGTGTTCGTAGAAGATAAAGATTCGCCTTATGTAAATATTATCGTCGCCCGCGAAGATAATAAAAATAGCGAAGCCGTCAAAAACTTCGTTAAAGCCTACCAAACTCCGGAAGTTGAAGCAGAAGCTAAAAAGCATTTTAAAGACGGTGTAGTAAAAGGTTGGTAAGTTAATTATTTTTGATTTATCGCAATAAGAAATGAGCTCTGTTCACTACAGAGCTCAATATTTTCCATTTCCCCAGACTTGTCCTCAAAATACAGTCATAAGATAGACAATCATTCTTTTATTACACATTGTTTAATGCAATATCAAATGGTTTTTCCTAATTTCACTAGGCATTGTATGTCTTTTATTTTGTTACCTCTAACTTTCATAAAGTTGAGAATAAAATCTGCATTAAAAACAGCCTTATCTTTTAAGAAAACTTACTGTAAAATGACCGCACTTTTAGCTAAACCCTCAATGAGATCATGCTGTTATCAAAAGAAAAACTGACCGCATATGCCCAATTAATGCGCCTAGACAAGCCTATCGGTTCTTTGCTGTTGCTTTGGCCGACGTTGTGGGCTCTATTTCTGTCGGCTCGAGGAATGCCTAGTCTTTTGATTTTATTCATTTTCTCACTTGGTGTCATATTTATGCGCTCCGCAGGTTGCGTAATTAATGACTACGCCGACCGCCATATCGATGGGAAAGTGAAACGTACCTCAAATCGTCCGTTGACGACAGGGCGAGCCACGCCGACAGAAGCCAAAGGTTTATTTATATCACTGGTTTTTTGTTCATTTTTATTGGTGCTATTTTTAAATACTTATGCCATAACGCTTTCATTTATCGCTGTAATTCTGGCGTTTATTTATCCGTTTATGAAACGCTACACCCACTTGCCACAATTTTTCTTGGGCGTGGCATTCGGTTGGTCAATCCCGATGGCATACGGCGCAACACTAGAAACATTACCGCTTGAATGTTGGTTATTATTTTTAGCCAATTTGGCTTGGACTGTTGCTTATGATACACAGTATGCAATGGTCGATCGTGATGATGATTTGCGTATTGGGGTAAAATCCACTGCTATTCTATTTGCACAATACGATAATAAAATTATCGCTTTATTACAATTTATCGCCTTATCACTTTTAATCTTTATTGGTTTTCTCACAAAATTGCATTTTAGTTATTTTATACTGCTCTTTTGCGCCGCGTTATTTTTTATTTATCAATGCAAAATGACGAAAACACGTGAACGGGAAGCCTGTTTCAAAGCCTTTCTGAATAATAATTACGTTGGCATGACGATTTTCATTGCTTTTTTATGCGGAACTTTTTTATCGCATTAAATCTCAAAGTAAATGTATTTCATATTTATATGTGATTTGCCCTGATATTAATTGTAAATATAGGAAGGTATTTTTATGAAAATCAGTTCTAGAATAATACTAATTGCCGTGTTAGGCTTATTTTCCTCAAATATTATGGCCACACAACTGCCAAGTGACATTTATCACCCCGCAAGTGCAGAAATATTAAAAGCGCAACCACTTGAAAACGGCGAATTTGTAGCGGAATTTAAAGTCAATGCGGAGCATATCAGCATTAGAGAACTCGCCGCCCGAGTTATCGCCGATGCCCGCGAAAAAGGCTTCAGCGTAGAGCAAAGCATGGTTAAACGTGACAACGCGGATATTAAATTCTATCGCGATAACCAAAAGCTTAAAGTTTCACTGGAGTTGAAAAGCCCAAGGGCGATCGAATATAAAGCGGCTCTTGACCTAAACAAAAATTAGCCTGTGACGTTGGCTGAAAATTGATTTTCCAATTAAAGGTATAAGTGTGAGGGCTTTGCCGAACGGGTCAAAACATACATCAAAGTTTGTAAAGTGCGGTCAAAATTTAGTGCGTTTTTTAAGAAAAAACGTAGCAAATTTTGACCGCACTTTTATATATGAGATTTTTCCCATTTTGGCTTGAAATCCACTTTTCCGCCTCCATCTACACAACATATTTGACGAGAAAAAGGAAAGGATCATGACAACTATCGTATGCGTCCGTCGCGACGGCAAGGTAGCTATTGGTGGCGACGGACAAGCGACATTAGGCAGTTGTATAGAAAAAGGTACGGTGCGCAAAGTGCGTCGCTTATATAAAGACCAAGTAATCACCGGGTTTGCCGGTAGCACAGCTGATGCATTTATTCTGCGTGAGCTATTTGAACGCAAACTGGAAATGCATCAGGGACATTTATTGAAAAGTGCGGTGGAATTAGCGAAAGAATGGCGCTCTGATCGCGCATTACGTCGCTTGGAAGCAATGATGATTGTCGCTAATCAGGAAGATTTTTTACTGATTTCCGGTCAGGGAGATGTGATCGAACCCGAAAAAGATGTGCTTGCTATTGGTTCCGGTGGCAATTTTGCTAAAGCGGCGGCACTGGCATTATTGAAAAATAGCAAATTGTCCGCTAAAGAAATCGTTGCCGAAGCCCTTACGATTGCCGGTGATATTGATATTTACACTAACCACAATCAAGTGATTGAGGAAGTATAATATTTCCCCTATTTCTTCTAAACGAAGGGGAAAAAGAATAATAAATAAGGAAAAATCATGTCCGAAATGACTCCGCGAGAAATAGTTTCTGAATTAAATCAACATATTATTGGTCAATCCGAGGCCAAAAGAGCGGTAGCAATTGCATTACGCAACCGTTGGCGCAGAATGCAACTACAAGAACCGTTGCGCCATGAAGTTACACCCAAAAATATTCTGATGATTGGTCCGACCGGTGTAGGTAAAACTGAAATTGCCCGTCGTCTTGCCAAACTTGCTAACGCTCCTTTTATTAAAGTAGAAGCGACTAAATTCACCGAAGTGGGTTATGTTGGTAAGGAAGTCGATTCCATTATTCGAGATCTGACCGACAGTGCAATGAAATTAGTACGTCAAACAGAAATTGAAAAAAACCGTTATCGTGCCGAAGAAGCTGCGGAAGAACGAGTTCTAGATGCACTATTGCCTCCGGTTAAAAATCAATGGGGGCAAACAGAAGACACCGGTAATAGCAGTACGCGTCAGATATTCCGCAAAAAACTGCGTGAAGGTGAGTTGAATGATAAAGAAATTGAAATTGATGTTGCCGGCGTTGCTATGGGTGTCGAAATTATGGCACCACCGGGCATGGAAGAAATGACCAGCCAACTACAATCCATGTTTAAAAACCTCGGTAATAGCAAAACCAAACGCCGTAAAATGAAAGTGAAAGATGCGCTGAAACAGCTAATCGACGATGAAGCGGCAAAACTACTGAACCCGGAAGAACTGAAACAAAAAGCGATTGATGCGGTGGAACAACACGGTATCGTATTTATTGATGAAATTGATAAAATTTGCAAAAAAGGGGAATACAGCGGAGCTGATGTTTCGCGCGAAGGCGTACAACGTGACTTACTGCCGTTAGTCGAGGGTTCGACAGTCAGTACCAAACACGGCATGGTGAAAACCGATCATATTCTGTTTATCGCCTCGGGTGCCTTTCAAGTAGCACGTCCATCGGATTTGATTCCTGAGTTGCAAGGTCGTTTACCGATTCGAGTTGAGCTTTCTGCGTTAAGTGCGGAGGATTTTAAGCGCATTTTAACCGAACCGAACGCTTCCCTCACTGAACAATATAAAGCATTAATGGCAACTGAAGGCGTGCAGGTGGAATTTACTCAAGATGCAATTGTAAAAATTGCTGAGGCAGCATTTCATGTGAACGAAAAAACCGAAAATATTGGCGCACGTCGCTTGCATACGGTAATGGAACGACTAATGGATAAAATTTCCTTTGGTGCCAGTGAAATGAGCGGACAACAAATCACAATCGATGGAGCTTATGTGACTGAAGCCTTAGGCGACGTGGTGGAAAACGAAGATCTCAGTCGCTTTATCTTATAACACATAACTTGTCATAGAGAATAAAAAGGGATAGCATCGGTTATCCCTTTTTTCTTTGAGCATAAGGAAAATGCTATGTCCAAACCTGCTTTTCTTACAAAAATCCCCGTTTACCAACAACTTAGCGAAGGAGAATATCAAACTCCCAGCATTTATATCGCTGCCGTTAAAAAATATACCGATTTTCCCACCGAAAACTTATTACGCCAACGCTTAGAAAAAGTTCTTTTACGCCAAGATATTTGTGAAATTCTGGAAGTTCGTAAAAAAGAAAACGGTTCATTCAAAATTGTCTTGACCGGCAATGAAGAAGAAACATTTTTATACCATATCACATTTAACGATAACACTGACAGTGACGAATGGCACTACGACTCCGCAAATTACCGTAACCGCAATCTATTAGAAGACGAACGTCTTGAAATGCATCTTGCTCCACAAACCGTTGAGTGCTCCACCTTTCTCAATCTTGAAAACCCTTACGCCGATTTAATGATACAGTTTGCCGTATTAGACGCCATTGCGGGCGAATGCTATGCCTTAGTTGACGGCATCTCTGCATTATTTTTCAGTGGCGCATGGCTGGCAGAGATGGCCACCTCCTATACTCCGCCCAACCCAAACATTCACTACACAATTCACGCCGTCAGCCCGGAAAATCCGGACGACACTAACTATTGGCTACACACCCATGGTTTACTCAAATTCGGCTTGCCCGAATTAGAAATTTTAAATGGGCGTAAAGAAGCATTATATGTGTATGAAACTCTATTGAACGGACTAGCAGCGCAATTATTAAACGACCCCAAGCATTGGCTTGAAGATGAATTGTTAGTCGCTTACAGTCAAGATCGGGAAATTTGGATTAAACTCCTCCCTTGGCAAGAAGCCGTTATCTCCGATTTGCTGATTGAAAAGAAAGGCTTCTTCCGCAAAACCGTCGTGCCATTTAACGGTGATATGACCGATCGCCAAGCACCACATGACGAACCATCAATGGTACTTTTTGCCTCGATTAACAATCAATTACGCCCTCTCAATGATTATGGCGCTGCATTAGAGGGAGATCATTGCATGGTTATGTTACCCGATGCAGAAACCGAGCGAATGTCCACCGCTGCACGAGAAAAACTCAATTTATTTACACAATGTTTCAAACGTTACCCTCCACAAGCAGAGCAATGGGGCTACATTATGAAGTTTGCCTGTACTTCTAAACAAACGGAGGCCACCGAGCATATGTGGTTTGATGTATTGGAATTAGGTGATAAACAGGCAAAAGTCAAACTGATCAATCAACCGTTCAATATACCTGAAATGCAGGAAGGCGAAATTTATGATTTGTCTTTGGAAAATCTTACCTACTGGGTAATTTATAGCGCTCCGATGCAAGCACAAATCGATCCTGATTCTGCCTTTGAATTAAGACGTTTCTTAAATCGCAATTAAAAAATGTTTTACAGGGTGTCGGAGTAGGCATCAATCATTGCCTACTCCGTTATTATTACGTTATGGCTTTTATTAGGGTGATAAACGTTCGATAATCCATAGGTTATTTTCCAACCGATAACGAATGCGATCATGTAATCGGCTAGGACGGCCCTGCCAGAATTCTATCATTTCGGGAATAACCAGATACCCTCCCCAATGTGGCGGACGAGGAACGTTAAACGGATATTTGGCTGCAATTAATGCGGCTTTAGCAAGTAATGTGTTTTTGCTTTTGATAACTGCACTCTGTTCACTTGCCCATGCACCAATGCGACTAGTATAGGGGCGACCGGCAAAATAATCGTCCGATTGAGCTTCCGGTAATTTTTCGACTGCGCCCTCTACCCTTACTTGGCGTTCTAATTCCGGCCAAAAGAAATTTAACGCTGCAAATGGATTTATCGCTAAAGCCTGGCCTTTTTGACTTTGATAATTGGTAAAAAAAACAAATCCCTGAGAATTTACTTCTTTAAGTAACACTACGCGGCTATTTGGTTTGCCTTGCGCATTTAGCGTAGCCAGATTCATTGCTGTAGGCTCATGCACTTTTGCTTCAATAGCCTCTCCTAGCCATTTCTCAAATTGCTTTATAGGATCGCTATCACATTGTCTTCTCGACAACTCTTGCTTGCTGTACTCATCGCGAATGTCGTGTAAATCCATTCCAACCTCCTTTCGGTTGTCTGTAGTATAGCGTCTTTGTCTACAAGTGCGGTTCAAAAAATTCTTGTTTTTTCAACCGCACTTTTGCCTATCAATATGCTACGCCCAACTTGAAAGTTCAGCACCGGTTAATTTGAAGCCATTCCTTGCTAATTTGTTCGGGCTGCACTTCGTTAATGTTTTTATGATAACGAATAATATGTGTTTCTGCAGAATTATTCGGATGCCAGTGAGCAAAATTTTCCTGATCGTCACTATAAAAAGCAATTGTCGGTTTACTTAGCCCTGTCGCAATATGTATGGTTGCCGTATCCGGAGAAATCAACAGGCTACAATGACGAATATACTCTATCGAATAAAAAATATTATCTGTTCTGCCATCTACAAACACTGAGGGATAATCTCCTGCAAGCTGTTTCAATTGTTCTGTTACTTCCGGATAAGTAAGCAGCAGGATAGGATGAGGTGAGTTTGCCGTTAAATAATTTAACAGTGCCCGGATTTTTTCAGGCTGAAAACGACGATTTGAGCCATGCCCGAAAAAATTCACCGCTATAAATTGGGTCAATGAATTCTGTTTTAAAAATGACCGCACTTTTTCTGCTACTTCGGTATTAAACGGGATATCATAGGTTGCATCAACCTTATCAAAACCTAACAGCTGCAAGGATTGACGATAAATCTCGGAAAAATGCAGGTTATCCTGCATGACATTTTGTGTAAAAATCCGATAATCAGACTTCTGATAACCGATGCAGGCTTTAGCCTTAGCAAGGCGCAATAATAATAAATCCCGATTGCGCAACACCACTGTGGGATCTATCACCGCATCATATTGCATTTTACGTAAAGCCAAACCACATTGAATAAAACTCAGCGTATTACGCTTTTTTACGAAATGTAGCTGATCAATATAAGGGTTATGGAGAAATAAAAACGCATTTTTTGGGGTGCAAACTACACCAATATGAACGTTGGGATTTTGTTTTTTTATTTCGCGAAATACGAAGGAGCTAACAATATAATCACCAATTTTACCGTCCTGACGTAAAAATAGAACTTTTTCATACCGTAGTGGATATGCTTGACTAGTTGTAGAATCAAGCAGCCATTTTCCCAATTTTATTCGCAGCATGCGTAATCGTTGTTTTAATGTCATATTCGCTCTATTGCATTTATTTTGTACAATTCATTATAAAATATGTTATGCTTTTTTACCTGACATTTTTAATGTGTTATTCAATATTTTTAGTCAGAATGAAGAGAATCATTACTAAACTATTCGGACAGCGTAAGAAATCCCAATGTGTTGATTTATCGGCTATTACTTCCGTATTGCTGAAGCCTATCGGTGATGCGGTAGGCGATTCTATTGTACATATTGCGCATTTAAAACAACTTAAAGACGCTTTTCCGTACATTAAAATCGGTGTCATCGTCAGCTCACGCAACGAAGCCATTTACCGTCAATCAGGCTTGGTTGATACACTATTAGAAGATCATTTTATCAATTATCTTTTACAACGACGAGAATGGGATTTATATTTAGATTTCATGCCTACTTATACTTCCCGTGCCATTATCTTAGACGCCGCTCTTCAGCCCAAAATAGTCATCAATTTCGGTAAGAAAGAGAAGAAATATTATACTCTTAAGAAAGTCCAAAACTATGACTTTAGTGTTCAAACACCTGAATTCACACATATTAAAGACTACCTGAAATATTCCCCTTTGGCTCCGTTTCTCTCGTCGGATGAAATATATTATACGTTTCCACAAATTCCGAATATAAATAATAATCGGGCAACTAATCGGTTACGTATTCTATTAAATCCACAAGGCAGCAACCGTCAGCTTCCTGCCTCCGAATTAAAAACACTTTTGGAAGCGATTCAACCGATATTTCATTCGCGTATCGAATTATTACTCACTAACACCCTAGGCAGTGAAAGTTATTTATCACAACTAAAAGACAGCAGCCAAATTCCCGTGCATCTTGCACCCAAAACTGATATTTTACAGTATTTTGCCTTAGTTGCCTCCGCAGATATTGTCGTGGCAGTAGATAGTGGCGGAGTTCATATTGCTTGCGCTTACGGAAAACCTTTACTCGCTTTTTACGCAAATGATATTACCAGCTATTCCCGTTGGGCAATCAATCCTAAAAAAGGGGTGAATGCTCTGATGCTTATCAGTCAAAACCCTCCGGCTAACGATAATACGCGCACTTGGAATTTTGACCTGCAAAAAGCAGCGACTTGGCTTAATCATGAAATTGAACGGCAACTTGCCATAACTGTAAATCGTAAATAAAAACTAACCCCTGCCGAAGCAGGGGTTAATTCATATTCAAAATTATTTTGAACTTGGAATACTGAAACGTTTGTTGAAGCGCTCTACACGACCACCGGTATCAACAACACGTTGTTTACCGGTATAGAACGGGTGGCAGTTGCCACAAACATCTAAGTTTAAATCTTTACCCACAGTAGAACGGGTTTTAATTACATTACCGCAAGAACAAGTTGCCGTAACTTCTTTATATTCAGGATGAATTCCTTGTTTCATGGGAGAACCTCATTAAGAAGCCGTATCGCTATTAAGCCCGATTGACTTTGCAACCGCTTAACACCATACGAAGTTAATATTACACCGCCGTTTTCAATTGGCGGCACGATCAAAATAGACGGCAAATTATACCGTAAAAAACAGATTATTCAAGCGGATTATTTGGTTATAATAAGCCAATTTATCTTAAATTCGGATTTTTATGCAGCTCGTTCGTGTGGCGCTCGCAGTGCCGTTAATGCGCTTTTTTGATTATTGGCTTCCCGCCGATTTGCAACCTGTAATAGGCGGTCGCGTAATTGTGCCCTTCGGCACGCAAAAACGGGTCGGAATCGTAATAGACTTTCCACAAAAATCAGACGTTCCGGCAGAACAGCTAAAAACGATTATCGCGTGCTTGGATCAAGAATCGCTCTTTCATTCATCTCTTTGGACCTTATTGCAGTGGGCGGCCGGTTACTATCAGGCTGCATTAGGCGACGTATTGTTTTCAGCATTGCCTGTGAAGTTACGAAACGCTGAAAGTGCGGTCGAAAAAAAGAGAGTTTTCTGGAAATTGACCACCGCCGGCGCACAAGCTTTAAGTAGCGGTGAACTAAAGCGTTCCAAGAAACAACACGAAGCTTTACAAGCCTTGACGATTTCCCCTTTAGAAAAAGGAAATAATGAATTTAGCACGGCGATTTGGGCGCAATTAAAAAGCAAGAACTTTGCAGAAGAAATATCTCAACCTATAGAAATCTATTCTTGGCAACAACGTTTGGGAAATAGACCTATTGCGAATTCTTCCGATCGTCTGACCCTCAATAAATCTCAAGCCTTAGCGTTAAGCCAAATTTTATTTCAACAAGGATTTGTCGCTTGGTTGCTAGATGGCGTAACAGGTTCAGGCAAAACCGAAATTTATTTACAACTAATTGAAGAAACACTAAAACAAGATAAACAAGTGTTAGTTCTCGTACCCGAAATCGGATTGACCCCTCAAACGCTACAACGATTTCAAGCACGTTTTAACGTGGAAATTGATATGCTACATTCCAATTTAAACGATACCCAACGTTTACAGGTGTGGCAACGGGCAAGAACTAATCAAAATGCAATAATTATCGGCACACGTTCAGCGCTATTCACCCCATTTTCTCAACTAGGACTAATTGTTGTTGATGAAGAACATGATGCTTCGTTTAAACAACAAGAAGGTTGGCGTTATCACGCTCGGGATTTAGCAGTGATATATGCCAAACAGCTGGATGTTCCAATTGTAATGGGTTCGGCAACACCAAGTTTGGAAAGCTTGAATAACGTCAAAAATGGGAAATATCGCCATATCCAACTAACTAAAAAGGCAAAAAATTCAACCGCACTTTTGCAACAAGTAATCGATTTAAAGAAGCAGTCCGTATATAACGGATTGTCCGGAACATTGCTGAATAAAATGGAAGAGCATCTACAAAAGGGGAATCAGGTTCTTTTATTTCTAAACCGACGCGGCTTTGCTCCTGTGCTGTTTTGCCACGACTGCGGCTGGATAAGCACCTGCTCACATTGTGAAAAACCTTATACTTATCATAAACATCAACGCATTTTACGTTGCCATCACTGTGCATCACAAAAACCGATTCCGATGCAATGTGGCAACTGCGGCTCAACCCATTTAATCACGACGGGCTTAGGCACAGAACAATTGGAAGAAACTTTACAAAAACGCTTTCCGCAATACGGAATTACCCGAATTGATCGAGACAGTACCGCACGCAAAGGTAAATTAGAAAGCCATTTAAAAGACATTCGACAAGGGAAAAGTCAAATTTTAATCGGCACACAAATGTTAGCGAAAGGTCACCACTTCCCTGATGTCACGCTAGTGGCGTTAATAAATGTCGATAATGCTTTATTTTCTGTTGATTTTCGTGCCGAAGAACGACTGGCACAGCTTTATATTCAGGTATCGGGGCGTGCCGGGCGAGCAGAAAAGCAGGGGGAAGTTATTCTACAAACTCATTATCCCGAACATCCTTTATTGCAATCTCTACTGAATGAAGGCTATGCTGCCTTTGCCGAACATGCGTTACAATTACGAAAAGCAATGGGATTACCGCCATTTAGCGCACAAGCGTTATTTAAAGCACAAAGCCCTCACAGTTCGGAGGCCGAACAATTATTGGAACAACTTGCCGATTATTTCCGAAATTGGAGCCGAAATCAAAATATACAAGGCCTGCAAGTGCTCGGCGCAATACCGGCCCCCATTACGAAAAAAGCCGGGCAATTCCGTTGGCACTTATTGCTGCAACATCCATCCCGAGCAGTACTACAAGCAGCATTAAGCCAATTTCATCAGGCTCACCCCATCAAAGTAGGACAGGTACGATTAAATTTGGACGTAGATCCGATAGATATGAGTTAAATTTGTCTGCCCCCTAGAAAACGGGTTGCTTTTCCAGTAGAATTAGCAGGTTTTATTGATATATTTTGAAGCTAATAAGGTTTATTGTGGCACAAAAACACGATTACGCCGTAAAAAACGGCGGTTCAAAGAAAACTAAAAACTCCGGCCGTATTGGAAAACTGTTCTTGATGTCAATTACAGCTTTCCTTGTTATATTGTTTGCCGGTGCGCTTTATTTATTAAAAGAAAAAGCGCAAGAACCGGGCAAATTGGCGACAAAAACGGAAAAAACTCAACCTAAGAGCCAGCTACCCAGCCGCCCTGAAGAAGTATGGTCATATATTAAAGAATTGGAAAGCCGCACTGTGATCGTTAGTAACGATGCGCAAAAAGCCTTAGCACAAAACGTTCTCAACGAAAAACAGAAAGCGGAATTACTACGTTTAGAGGAAAAAGAGAAACAAGCTGCACTGGATAAAGCTATGGAACGTGCAATGCAGGCAGAAGCGCAGAAAAAAATTGACGAATTGGCGCAACAAAAACCAACCTTACCCGAAAAAGACGATACTGCATTAAAAGCTGAGCAGGCAAAAGCGCTTGAGTTAAAAAAACAAGCCGAGCAGAAAAAATTAGCTGACCAAAGAAAAGCTGATGAAGCTAAGAAAAAAATGGAAGAAGTTAAAAAGGTTGCTATTCCGGAAACCGCAAAAGCGGAAAGTGTAAAGAAAACCGAAAACGTCAAAACTGAACCGGCTAAAGAAAATAAAAAAGAAGAGCAGAAAAAGGCAGAAACTGACAAGCCTGCAGGAAGATTCGGGCTGCAATGCGGTGCATTTAAAAATAAAGAGCAAGCGAATAATTTACAGGCTCGCTTGGTTGCCCTCGGCTTGAATGCCCGAGTGAATTCTTCAGCAGAATGGAATCGCGTAGTTGTGGGTCCGCTAGGTGATCGTTCAGTAGCCGTTAGTGCGCAACAAAAAGCTGCTTCCGTCATCAACTGTGTCGTGCTCGCAATGTAATTCTTTTGTATATCTGTGTATATACCTCAAAGTGCGGTGAAAATTTTTAAAATTTCCACCGCACTTTTTCTTGCTTAAATCCTAAAAATCATTAAAATGAACGAACGTTCATTCACCTTAAAAAGTTTCTCTATTGGAGACTTTTCAACTAATATTTCAGTAATTTTATTTATATGCGTCAATCTGAAACAGATATGACAGAATTGATTTTTGCCGCTACCGAGCGTTTAATGGCGCGTGATGGCTTAGATAATCTGTCAATGCACAAAATTGCCAAAGAAGCCAAAATTTCGCCTGGCACAATTTACCTTTATTTTAAAAATAAAGATGAATTGCTTGAGCAATTCGCCCGACGTATTTTTACCATGTTTTCCCATGTAATAGCAAAAAATTGCGATAAAAATCTACCTTATTTTGAACAATATCGCATCATGTGGTGGAATATTTGGCGTCATCTGGAAGCAAACCCGACGCTAACTTCCAACATGTTCCAATATCAAGCTTTACCACACTTTGCCGAAATTTGTGAAGAATGGGAACAACATGGTGCCCGGACGTTATTTTGCCAAAATGCTGTGCAAGCCGGCATCTTATGTAACTTACCCACTAAAGTTTTGTTTGCATTAGGATTGGAAAGCGCAATTAATTTAGCGTTTAATCAAGTTTTCTTTAAACGAAGACTTTCGGATGAGGTTTTAGAACAAGTAATTGAAAGAACCTGGCGTTCTATTCAAAATAATTAATTTGTCATTTCTACGGAGCTTTTTATGAGCAGTCACTCTCAATTATACAAACCTAAACGTTCCCATTCATTCATAATGCGGTTAACGTTACTTATAATCGTATTGGCTTTTGTTGCCGTTATTGGACTGAATATCTTTAAAGGAATGATGATCAGTAATGCTATTGCAAACGCCGGGGAACAACCAAGTGCGGTTACCGCAGTTAAAATTGAGACCAAACAATGGACACCGGTGATCGAAACTACCGGCTCGGTGCGTCCAAATCAAGGTTCCATGCTGAGTAGCCAGATTTCAGGAACAGTCAGTAAAATTCTTGTACGCTCCGGTCAGAAAGTAAAAAAAGGAGATTTACTGGTTGAATTAGATAGTTCTGTTGAGAAAGCGACTCTGCAGGCTTCCGAAGCGCAGCTACCTTCTATTAAACAGAACTATCAACGTTATGCTACATTAGTTAAAAGCCAAAGCGTTTCTCGTGCTGAATACGACAATGCCAAAGCGGCTTATGACGCACTGGTGGCAAATATTGAATCGTTAAAAGCCAGTATTGCACGTCGCCAAATTTATGCACCCTTTGATGGCATAACCGGGATTGTAAAAATCAATGAAGGGCAATATATCAATGTCGGAACTGAAATCGTGCGGGTGGAAGATCAAAGTCTAATGAAAGTTGATTTCTCTATTTCACAAAACCAGCTGGAAAATCTATATATCGGACAGAAAGTAACTGCAACGGCAGATGCTCGCTTAGGTGAAACTTTCGGTGCAAAAATTACTGCCATTGAGCCGGCAATCAATAAATCAACCGGTTTAGTTGACGTACAAGCAGTCTTTGATGAAGAATCCGCGTCAAAATTACTATCCGGAATGTTTGTTCGCTTACGTGTTGCTTTAGCTACAGAAAATGATCAAATCGTCGTGCCTCAAGTTGCTGTCAGTTACAATATGTATGGTGAAATGAGCTATATTTTGACCGCACTTTCCGATGAAGAGCGTCAAAAATTTGCGGATAACGATACCTTTGTAAAATCGATCGGTGGCGCAGATAATCTGAATAAATTATATCGTACAAAACAAGTAACCGTATTTACTAAGGATCGCCAAGGAATTTACGCTCAGTTAAAAGGCAATGATGTCAAAGTCGGCGATATGATTGTTACCGGCGGAATGCAACGTATCGGTAATGGTAGTCTGGTTATTTTGAGCGATAAACCGGGAGTTGGTACATCAGCACCTGCTAGTAATACCAATCTTTAATTGGGTATAAGTTCAGGAATTATTAAATGAAATTCACAGATATTTTTATTCGTCGCCCGGTATTAGCTATTTCTATCAGTTTGCTAATCGTTATTCTAGGATTACAGGCCATTTCAAAGTTAGCCGTGCGCGAATACCCTAAAATGACGACTACCGTGATTACCGTGTCGACAGTTTATCCTGGTGCAGATGCCGGTTTAATTCAGGCATTTGTAACCTCTACTTTGGAAGAAGCAATTGCTCAGGCAAATAATATTGATTATATGTCCTCAAGCAGTGCTCCGAACTCCTCCTCCATTACGGTAAAAATGAAATTAAATACCGATCCGAATGCTGCACTGGCGGATATTTTGGCTAAAGTGAACTCGGTGCGTTCCAAATTACCAAGTAATATTGAAGATCCGGTAATTACATCTTCATCGGGCGGTACAGCTATGATGTATATCAGTTTGATCTCTGATAAATTAGCTCAGGCTCAGGTGGTAGACTATGTAGAAAGAGTAGCTAAACCTCAATTCTTTACGATAAATGGGATTGCCAAGGTAGACGTATACGGTGCGGAATATGCTATGCGTATTTGGTTGGATCCGGATCGTATGGCGGCACAAGGCTTATCAGCCCCGCAGGTGATGGCAGCATTAAGTGCAAATAACGTGCAAACTGCAGCCGGTAATGCAAATGGATATTACACGGTCTACAAAAATAAAGTAGAAACGACGACTAAAAACATAGAAGAGTTAGGTAATGTTATCGTATATTCAAAAGGCGATCAGCTTGTCCGTTTACGTGATATTGCAACCGTCGAAATGAATAAAGAAGACGATAGTGTTCGTTCTAAAGCCAATGGGCGAGATGCAGTAGTATTAGCAATTGAAGCGTCTCCAACTGCTAACCCATTAACAGTTGCGGCGGATGTACGCCCTTTATTTGAAAGCATTAAAAAGAATCTGCCCGACAGTATTCAAGGGGAAATTCTGTATGATGTAACTAAGGCAATTAATAGCTCTATTAATGAAGTAATCAAAACCATTGTGGAAGCAACCGTAATCGTATTAGTCGTTATTATGCTGTTTATCGGATCTTTCCGCGCTATTTTAATTCCGATCATTACCATCCCGATTTCTTTAATCGGGGTAATAATGTTGTTACAGGCATTTGATTTCTCAATTAATTTAATGACATTGTTAGCTATGATTCTGGCTATCGGCCTGGTTGTGGACGATGCAATTGTAGTATTAGAAAATGTTGACCGTCACATCAAATTAGGTGAAACGCCATTCCGGGCTGCAATTATCGGAACGCGTGAAATCGGAGTTCCGGTTATCTCAATGACAATTGCTCTGATGGCGGTTTACTCTCCAATGGCATTAATGGGAGGAATTACCGGATCGCTATTCAAAGAATTTGCTTTGACTCTTGCCGGGGCGGTATTTATTTCAGGCATCGTGGCCTTGACCTTATCACCTATGATGAGCAGTAAATTGTTGAAAGCCCATACGGCTCCAAGCAAACTGGAAGTGCGGATCGAACATACGTTAGCTAAAGTAAATCGCATTTATACAGCGGTTCTTTCCATTATGCTAAACAGTCGTAAAACGGTTATTGCTTTCTCCGTTATCATCTTTGCCACATTGCCTATTTTGTTGACTTCCCTCTCCAGCGAGTTAACGCCGACTGAAGATAAAGGTGCAATGCTGGGTATGGCAACCGCTCCGGCAAATGTAAACGTAGATTACATCCAAACCTCAATGGAACAATATGAAGAAATCATCCGTGGCGTTCCGGAAGTGCAATTTTCTCAGATTGTTGCAGGTAGACCGAACTCTAACCAAGCGATCGCCATTATGGTATTAAAAGATTGGGCAGAACGTAAACGCAAGCAGCCGGAAATTATGAAGGAACTAAATGCAAAAGCGGTTCATATTCCTGAAGTCTCTGTAACAGGATTTAGTTTCCCTGAAATTTCTACCGGTGAACAAGGACCGCCAATTGGTTTTGTAATTACGACGGCAAAAAGTTATGAAGATTTAGCTGAAGTTGCCGGAAGCCTATTGGAGAAGGCTCGAGCTTCAGGTAAGTTCGTTTATTCTGCCTTAGATTTACAGTTTGACACGGCACAAATTAAAATAGCCGTTGATAAAGAAAAAGCGGGAACCTATGGCATTACTATGCAGCAAATCAGTAATACCTTAGGAAGTTATTTATCAGCAGCGACTATCACAAGGGTGGATATTGATGGGCGTGCTTATAAAATTATTTCTCAAGTAAAACGGGCGGATCGCTTAAATCCTCAAGATCTAAATAATTATTTTGTTTCGGCAAGCAATGGTACCGCCGTGCCTTTGGGCAGTTTAATTACGATGGAGTTACAACCACAGCCGAGTTCATTGTCAAGCTGGAGCCAATTGAATTCAGCAACAATTAACTTTGTGCCGATACCGGGTTCGTCCATCGGTGATGCCGTAGAATGGTTACGTACCGCAGCGCAAGATTTACCACCGGGTTATAACTTCGACTTTAGAGGTGAAGCGCGTCAGTTGGTGCAAGAAGGTAGCTCGCTTGGAGTAACTTTCGCATTAGCCGTAATTATCATCTTTTTAGTATTAGCAATTCAATTTGAATCTTGGCGTGACCCGTTAGTAATTATTGTCTCCGTACCACTTGCTGTGAGTGGAGCCTTATTGATGCTAAACTTGCTCAGTTTCTTCGGCATTAGTGGAACAACATTGAATATTTACTCGCAGGTTGGATTAGTTACCTTAGTCGGGTTAATCACCAAACATGGTATTTTGATGTGCGAAGTGGCCAAAGAAGAACAACTTAATCACGGTAAAAACCGTATTGAGGCAATTACCGAAGCGGCTAAAGTACGTTTACGTCCGATTCTGATGACCACGGCAGCAATGATTGCCGGTTTGATTCCGTTACTGTATGCCTCCGGGGCCGGTGCGGTATCGCGTTTTAGTATCGGTATTGTGATTGTTTCCGGCTTAGCAATAGGTACATTGTTTACGCTGTTTATTCTCCCGGTAGTTTATACCTTCCTAGCAAGTGAACATAAACCACTGGAAGAGTTTGACGAGAGTATCAAACCAATCGAAGATGTGAACCACATTTTAGATTAATACTGTTTTAGCACCAAAGAAAAAGTGCGGTCGAAAAAACGAACGTTTTTCTCACCGCACTTTTTTATTTTTCTCTCTACACCCTTTCTGCTTGTTCCAATACCACGCGTTGCAATACTTTAATGCCGGCTTCAACCTCTTCCCATGCAGTAAATTCCAATGGGTTATGACTAATCCCATCTTTTGACGGAACAAAAATCATGCCTGTTGGACAGACAGTTGCCATATGCATAGCATCATGTCCGGCACCACTTGGCATAATTTCATAACTATACCCTAACTCTTGCGCTGCCCGACTAATTTGCTCCACCATTTGCTCAGGCAATAAAATCGGTTGATCTTTCGAAATCAGTTGTAATTCGATCGACAAGCCCCGTTTGGAGGCAACTTGTTCAATTTGTTGTTGTAACACGTTGAAAACCGACTCTCTGGCTTCGCTATGAATGCCTCGGATATCCACCAGCAATTCGCAATAACCGGGTACCACGTTCATTACACCCGGTTTGGCACTGAGATTACCGACTGTCGCGACTGTAGAATGCCCTGCATCAATTGCCGCCTGCTCAATCGCTAACGCCAATTCTGCCCCACCTAACAGTGCATCGTGGCGGTAATGCATTGCCGTAGCACCGGAATGATCCGCCTGCCCTTGAATTTTTACTATACAGCGAATCGGCGCCGCAATCCCAGTCACTACACCTATGGTTTTCCGTTCATTTTCCAGACGCGGCCCTTGTTCGATATGTAATTCAAAAAAGCATTTGAATTCTTCTGCATTGCGTTTGACTTGATCAATCTTGGCAAAATCTAAACCAATATCTGCCAAAGCCTCTTTTAAACCGTTCCCTTGTTTATCCCGTAACTTGCTTAAACTTTCCCGATTAGTAATTCCGCACATGAGTTTGCTGCCCAATGTAGCATAATTAAAACGACTGGATTCTTCACAGGTGAAAATAATCAGTTCCAACGGATAGCGGGTTTGCACCCCCTGTTCGCACAATTGGAACAAAATTTCCAGTCCGCCTACAGAACCCAACGGTCCGTCAAATTTACCTGCATTAACCACGGTATCGATATGGGAACCAAAAGCCACCGCGGCAAGATGATCTTCAACTCCCGATTTACGGATAAATAAATTACCGATTTCATCGCGGCGTATGGCAAGATCATAAGGTTTGCATAGTTCAATCAAATAATTATGTGCCACTTCATCTTCCGCACTGAAAGCTAAGCGGGTTAATTCGCCTTGTACAGAAGAAATTGATGCCAATTTTTCGATAATAGTTTGAATTCTCTGCATATTAATGGTCATAGCCCTCTCCTTTTCCATTTATTTTGTGACTTAGATCACGAAACTCACATCTTTATTTTCCTCTTTCAGGCATTCGGTTGCATAATACTCATGTCTAAAAAGGAGAAACTCATAATAAAAAATATGTTACTCACCAGTAACTCAAAATACAAGGATAACGGTTATTTAATTCATTGCACTCCTTGCTACAATAATTTTTTATTTGTCTCTCGAGGACGGATAAACCACAAAGTTAAAAGAAACAGCAGTGCCACCCTTTAGTAAAAAATGCAACTCGCTGAATTAACCGTTAATTCGACCTTCAAATATTAAGGAAAATAATTATGGATGAATTAAAACCCCTTATTGCCATCGCCGGCATTGTTGTAACCATTTATTTATTGATTAAAAAATATGAAACCCGAACAGTGCTGATTGGGGTTGGTTTATTAATGTCGCTGCTTACACTTAATCCGATGGGTGCACTAGATGCATTTGCCAAAAGTATGACATCAGCCGGGTTAATTATGGCTATCTGCTCCAGTATGGGCTTTGCATATGTTATGAAATACACCCAATGCGATACCCATTTAGTGCATTTACTAACCAAACCGTTGGGAGGGTTAAAATTCTTTTTAATTCCGGTGGCAACGGTAATTACGTTCTTTATTAATATCGCTATTCCTTCTGCTGCCGGATGTGCAGCGGCTGTAGGAGCAACCCTGATTCCGGTGTTAAAAAGCGCCGGTGTTCGCCCGGCAACGGCTGGGGCTGCCATTTTAGCCGGTACCTTCGGCTCCATGATGAGCCCGGGCTCTTCTCACTCTGCGATGATCAGTGAAATGTCAAAATTAACGATTACCGAAGTTAACCTAAGCCATGCGCCTTATACCATGATTGCAGGTGCTATCGGTGCAGTCATATTGACATTGTTGGCATTGTTTTTTAAAGATTACGGTGACGAACATCGCCAGGCCTATCTAAGCGAACAGAAAGAAGCGGAAAGCAAATTTGTTAAAGTAAATATTCTGTTCGCCTTAGCACCTTTGATACCGTTGGTGATTCTGGTTATCGGTGGTACATCGTTACAAGAAGTGTCTTGGTTAAGCTGGACGAAAATGGGTGTGCCGCAGGCAATGTTAATCGGTGCAATTTATAGCATTTTGGTCACCCGCATTTCTCCGGTAAAAATTACCGAAGAATTCTTTAATGGAATGGGTAACTCTTACGCAAACGTACTCGGTATCATTATTGCAGCAGGTGTCTTCGTAGCAGGGTTGAAATCCACCGGCGCAGTTGATTCTGCGATTGAATTCCTCAAACATTCAAACGAATTTGTACGCTGGGGGGCAACCATCGGACCATTCTTAATGGGAATAATTACCGGTTCCGGAGATGCGGCGGCAATCGCTTTCAACACGGCCGTTACAC
Organism: uncultured Mesocricetibacter sp.; assembly: GCA_905373425.1. Taxonomy (GTDB): domain Bacteria; phylum Pseudomonadota; class Gammaproteobacteria; order Enterobacterales; family Pasteurellaceae; genus CAJPST01. The sequence continues at coordinate 5,971 of CAJPST010000003.1, read as the reverse complement.
CACACGCCGTCGAACTCGGTTACTCCCATGTTAATCTCGGTATGGCAGCAGCAATCTCAGGAGCAATCGGACGTACCGCCTCTCCGATTGCCGGAGTAACTATTGTCTGCGCCGGTTTAGCTATGGTCAGCCCGGTGGAAATGATCAAACGCACTGCACCGGGAATGATTTTGGCAACCTTATTCCTTGCACTGTTTATGCTATAAAAAACAGATAAAAAAATGACCGCACTTTTAGCGTAAATCCGCAAAGTGCGGTTTGTTTTAAGGGCGTTTTACAAGGTAAATATGAAAAAGCATCATGTTTTATCAATCTTATCAGAAGGAGCATATTATGGAATTGACTAAACAACAACTCGTTCAATGGCGTAGAGAATTTCACCGTTTTCCTGAAACAGGCTGGACTGAATTTTGGACAACCTCCCGTATTGCCGATTATCTGGAACAAATGGGCTTTGAGATTTTGTTAGGCAATCAAATCATCAATCGTGATTTTGTACGCGGTCGTCGCCAAGCCGTTGTGGAAAAAGGATTAGAAAATGCCGTCGCATACGGTGCAAACAAGAAATGGTTGGATAAAATGGATGGTTATACCGGTTGTGTTGCGGTGTTAGATTCAGGTAAACCGGGCAAAACGGTTGCGCTCCGTTTTGATATTGACTGTGTTAATGTAACGGAAACCAATGCTCCCGAACATATTCCAAATAAGGAAGGCTTTGCCTCTCTTAACGACGGTTTCATGCACGCCTGCGGACATGACGGACACATTACCATCGGGCTAGGCACGGCGTTGTGGTTATCGCAAAATAAGGATAAGTTCACAGGCAAAGTAAAAATCGTTTTCCAACCGGCAGAAGAAGGAGTGCGTGGCGCTGCGGCCATTGCGGCAAGCGGAGTGATTGATGATGCCGATTATTTCGCGTCCTCACATATCAGTTTCTGTGCGGATAGCGGCACGGTGATTTCCAATCCGAAAAATTTCCTTTCTACCACAAAGATGGACATTCGTTATCAAGGAAAACCCGCCCATGCCGGAGCCTCTCCGCATTTAGGACGTAACGCCCTGCTTGCCGCTGCTCACGCGGTTACACAGCTACATGGTATCAGTCGCCACGGTGAAGGAATGACGCGAATTAATGTCGGCGTGTTAAAAGCCGGCGAAGGGCGCAACGTTATTCCGACCAAAGCGGAAATTCAACTTGAAGTGCGCGGCGAAAACAAAGCCATCAATCAATATATGACCGAGCAGGTTATGCAAATTGCCAAGGGTATTGCTGTCAGTTTTGATGTCACCTGTGAGACAGAGATTATGGGTGAAGCAGTTGACATGGTCAATGATATCGAACTAGTGCAACTAGTGGAAGAAATCGCTCTTGCCCAACCTCAAGTGCATAACGTCAACGCCAATTACGCTTTCAATGCCAGTGAAGACGCAACTGTTCTAGGAAGACGAGTACAGGAACACGGAGGCAAAGCTATTTATTTCATTCTCGGTGCTGATCGTACTGCCGGCCACCATGAAGCGGAATTTGACTTCGATGAAAACCAGCTACTAACAGGTGTAAACATTTATACCACACTGATCCAACGGTTACTGAATTAAAAACGACTTTAAAAGTTAAAAAGTGCGGTCAGTTTTCATGCTGTTTTTCCACATAAAAAAACATCTAAAATTCTGACCGCACTTTGATCTGCCAAACGGGTGGTAATTTAAACACCTAACCTCTAAAGCCAAAGAGTAATAACAGATAAAATAAAACCCTTGTCATAGAAACAAGGGTTTTCATATTTATTGTCTAATAGCTAAAGCTTATTCATCGTCCGCCATATTCAACATTTCTGTCAAACTTGCACTTGGATCTTCTGCAACAAAGCTAAATTCCGCTTCGATTTCCGCTTCATCTGCAGCCGAGAATTTCACTTCAAGATCTTCTGCAAACGAATTGGTGTCGCGAGTTTTCACACGATTCTGATGATATGCAAAACCGGTACCTGCAGGGATCAAACGACCCACGATAACGTTTTCTTTTAAGCCACGTAATTCATCACGTTTTCCTGCGACCGCCGCTTCCGTTAACACACGAGTGGTTTCTTGGAAGGATGCCGCAGAGATGAAGGACTCTGTTGCTAAGGACGCTTTAGTGATACCTAACAATTCGCGTTCAAATTCAACCGGTGGCTTGCCTTCCGCTTCACGTTTACGGTTAACGATTTTCACGCGAGCTACTTCTACTTGTTCCCCTTCAAGGAATTCGGAGTCATAGGCTTTGGTGACAATCGCTTTACGCAACATTTGGCGTACAATAACTTCGATGTGTTTATCGTTAATTTTTACCCCTTGTAAGCGGTAAACTTCTTGGACTTCATTAACGATATATTCGGTTACCGCGTGTACACCGCGTAAACGTAAGATGTCATGTGGTGTTTCCGCACCGTCGGAGATTAAATCACCGCGTTCTACCATTTCACCTTCGAATACGTTTAATTGACGCCATTTCGGAATCATTTCTTCGTACACTTCACCTTCATCCGGAGTAATCAATAAGCGACGTTTACCTTTGGTTTCTTTACCGAAGGACACGATACCGGAGATTTCTGCCAAGATGGCCGGCTCTTTCGGTTTACGCGCTTCAAACAAGTCTGCCACGCGTGGAAGACCACCGGTAATATCTTTAGTACCCATGGATTCTTGCGGAATACGCGCTAACGGATCACCTACATGTACTTCTGCGCCGTCGTCTAAGGTTACAATAGCCTTACCGGGTAAGAAGTATTGCGCCACTACATCCGTTCCCGGAACTAAGATGTCATTGCCTTTCGCATCCACCAACTTAATTGCCGGACGTAAATCTTTACCTGCTGTCGCACGTTCACCCACGTCTTGTACTACGATAGAAGAAAGACCGGTTAATTCGTCGGTTTGACGAGTAACGGTTAAACCATCCACAATGTCCACGAATTTCACGAAACCGCCTACTTCAGAGATAACCGGCATTGTATGCGGATCCCAGTTAGCGATGGTTTCGCCAGTATTCACATCTTGCTGATCGCCTTTGTTCAAGATAGCACCGTAAGGCACTTTATAGTGCTCTTTAGTACGGCCAAAAGTATCCACAACGGTTAATTCTGTATTACGAGATGTTAATACCAATTTACCTTCGTTATTGGTCACGAATTTCGCATTGGCTAAACGTAAAGTACCGCTGTTTTTCACCTGAACGCTAGACTCTTTGGCTGCTGCAGATGCTGCACCACCAATGTGGAACGTACGCATGGTTAACTGTGTTCCCGGTTCACCGATAGATTGCGCCGCAATAACACCCACTGCTTCACCTTGGTTGATCAAGTGGCCACGTGCTAAGTCACGACCGTAACATTTCGCGCACACCCCGAAGTCGGTATTACAGGTTACAACAGAACGTACTTTCACGCTGTCCACAGAATTTGCATCTAATACGTCACACAATTTTTCATCTAATAATGTATTGCGTGGAATTAATACTTCTTCCGTACCCGGTTTTAAGATGTCTTCAGCGACTACACGACCTAAAACTTGTTCACGTAGAGGTACTTTTTCATCACCACCTTCGATTAACGGGGTCATCACGATACCTTCGTGTGTACCACAGTCATCTTCTACGATCACTAAGTCTTGCGCCACGTCAACTAAACGACGGGTTAAATAACCGGAGTTCGCTGTTTTCAACGCGGTATCCGCCAAACCTTTACGCGCACCATGGGTAGAAATAAAGTATTGCAGAACGTTCAAACCCTCACGGAAGTTTGCGGTAATCGGCGTTTCGATAATAGAGCCATCCGGACGCGCCATCAAACCACGCATACCCGCTAGCTGACGAATCTGTGCTGCAGAACCACGCGCACCGGAATCCGCCATCATAAAGATGCTGTTGAAAGAAACTTGTTTTTCAGGATTCCCTTCGCGGTTGATTACTTCTTCCGTTGACAGGTTTTCCATCATAGCTTTAGCGACACGTTCGTTGGCAGCAGCCCAAATATCGATTACTTTGTTATAACGCTCACCGGCAGTTACAAGACCTGATTGGAACTGCTCCTGAATTTCCGCCACTTCTTCTTCTGCTGCAGAAATAATTTCATATTTTTTCTGCGGAATTACCATATCGTCAATACCGACGGAAGACCCGGAACGCGCCGCATAAGCAAATCCGGTATACATGATCTGGTCGGCAAACAATACGCTTGGCTTCATTCCTAAGCGACGATAACTCTCGTTGATCAGTTTAGAAATTGCTTTTTTACCTAAAGTTTGGTTAAACAAACTAAACGGCATCCCTTTCGGAGCGATCATCCATAAAATTGCACGCCCGATTGTGGTATCTACTAAACTTGTCTTACCTTCAAACTCACCGGCCTCATTTTTCTCATACTCAGTAATCCGTACTTTTACTCGAGAATGTAGTTCCGCCTGACCTGTACGATAAGCTTTCTCCGCTTCACGAGGGTCTTGTAACAACATACCTTCGCCTTTACCGTTCACTTTATCTCGGGTCATATAATATAGACCTAACACCACGTCTTGTGACGGAACGATAATCGGTTCACCATTCGCAGGCGACAGAATGTTATTGGTTGACATCATTAACGCACGTGCTTCTAATTGTGCTTCCAGTGTTAACGGTACATGAACAGCCATTTGGTCACCGTCGAAGTCCGCGTTAAACGCCGCACAAACAAGTGGGTGTAATTGAATCGCTTTACCTTCAATTAAGATCGGTTCAAATGCTTGAATACCCAAACGGTGCAATGTTGGCGCACGGTTTAACAGAATCGGGTGTTCGCGAATGACTTCAGCCAAGATATCCCAAACGATAGCGTCTTCACGCTCCACCATTTTCTTCGCTGCTTTAATCGTTGTCGCATAACCACGGCTTTCTAATTTTGCGTAGATAAATGGACGGAATAACTCCAACGCCATTTTCTTCGGCAAACCACATTGATGTAGGTGTAAGTATGGACCTACGGTAATTACTGAACGGCCGGAGTAGTCAACGCGTTTACCCAACAAGTTCTGACGGAAACGTCCTTGCTTACCCTTGATCATGTCAGCAAGGGATTTCAATGGACGTTTATTTGAACCTGTGATTGCACGACCACGGCGGCCGTTATCTAATAATGCATCAACAGATTCCTGTAACATACGTTTTTCGTTACGTACGATAATATCCGGCGCAATTAAATCCAATAAGCGTTTCAAACGGTTATTACGATTAATCACTCGGCGGTACAAATCGTTTAAATCAGAAGTCGCGAAACGTCCACCATCCAATGGTACCAACGGACGTAAATCCGGTGGCAATACCGGTAATACGGTCATCACCATCCATTCCGGCTTATTGCCGGATTGAACGAATGATTCTAGTAATTTCAATCGTTTAGTGATCTTTTTGCGTTTGGTCTCAGAATTGGTTTCTTGTAACTCTTCGCGCAAGGCCTCGCATTCCTGCTCCAAATCCATGTTACGCAGCAGGGCCTGGATAGCTTCCGCTCCCATTTTGGCATCAAATTCATCCGCCCAACGATCTTCCGCATCCATAAATTGTTCTTCTGTAAGCAACTGACCTTTTTCTAAGTCGGTCATTCCCGGCTCAATTACAATATAAGATTCGAAATACAACACGCGTTCAATGTCACGTAACGGCATATCCAGCAATAAACCAATACGGGACGGTAATGATTTTAAGAACCAGATATGCGCAACAGGCGAAGCCAGTTCAATATGCCCCATACGTTCCCGACGCACTTTAGTTTGCGTTACTTCTACACCACATTTTTCGCAGATTACACCACGATGTTTCAGACGTTTATATTTACCGCATAAACATTCATAATCTTTTACCGGCCCGAAAATACGTGCACAGAACAATCCGTCACGCTCCGGTTTGAAGGTGCGGTAGTTGATAGTTTCCGGTTTTTTCACTTCACCGTGGGACCAT
>CAJPST010000002.1 GCA_905373425.1 uncultured Mesocricetibacter sp. | reverse complement strand
TCTTTAACTAATTGTTTTAGAATGGAAATTTGAGATTTTATTTCACTATTGTTAAAACGCCATTCGCATTCCTTTAAATACAGTTCAAAATGCGCTTTGGGAATGCCATTAAACTTGCGCAAATGACGTTTTGTTTGGTTCCAAAAATTCTCAATTCCATTTATATGGTTATGATTTTCAGCAAAATGCGTGCTGTGATTGATGCGGAAATGACTAAATTCGCTGACATCAAGCACATCATAACTACGGTAAGTGTCAGTGTAAACAATGCTGTCAGGCTTAACTTTCTCACGAATAATTGGCAATAGTGTTGCTGATTGAGCATTTGGTACAACTACGGTATAAACTTTACCATTTCTCTTGAGAAGTCCGAATACCGCGACTTCGCCTGCTGCGCCACGACCACGCTTACCTTTGCGAATACCGCCGAAATAGCTTTCATCGGCTTCAATTTCTCCTTCAAACATTTCCAAATGCAGGCTTGTTTGATAAATGAGTAAACGTAATCGGTGAAAGTAATAAGCGGCTGTATTTTTGTTTACATTTACCAACTCACTTGCTGTTCTAGCCGTAACACCTGCGACAAACAGTTCAATGAGTTTATTTTGTTTATGCTGACTTAAGCGACTTTTTCTCATTTGAGCATTCTAATCTAAATGAAAGATTTAGTCGTTATCTAGTACAGCCCCTTTTTTAATTTTACGAATATCCATAATCGTTTTTCTAAAAGATTCAAATGTCAATAACCGCACTTTTTCTCTAAAAAAGTGCGGTACGAATGAGGTTTAAATTTTAGCTGGAGAGATTACCTGAAAATAATCATTTTGACGATAAAATTCTGCTATTTTTCGTCAACTTTCGCTAAATTTCACTTTTTTAGCCAAATAATTCAGAACAAACTGTAAAACAAATTTTCAATCCTACGCATCTTTCCAATTTTTAGGAACCTACCGCTTTGAAGGATTAAGTGCGGTCATCTTTTTCGGCGTTTTATCAGATCGCGCTAGAGCGCAATATACTTTAATTTCACATTCATCAACGTACCGAGCAGTTCTTCCGCCATGGCTTTGTAGCTAAGCGATGCAGATTTTTCCACCATCACCACCCGTGCAATATTTTGCACTTCTTCACCACTTAATATGAGGTGATTTAGCGCCACCTGTAATGCCGGCAGACTTGGATTAAATGCCGCATTTTCAGCATAGCTGCCATGATAAATTTGTCGATCGTGCGTTTGAATCGCGACGCCATGGAAGGTGTTGGAATATGGTGCATGGGCTTGATTGGCCATAGTCAGTGCCTGTGCTACTACCGGATCTTCGGTGTTTAGCATAAGCTGATTGTCATGCTGATCCAATAGATGCAAGTGAATATTCAGATTTTTTGGACCGAAAGCATCGGGCAAATACTGATGTAATAAATTATGTTGGCTGTGTGGCAAATGAATTTGTAAGCTGTCTGCGCCATTTAGCTCATTCATAAATTGACGGCAATGACCGCAGGGGGTGTAGTTGACGGTGATGTCAGTGATTTGTTTTTCACCACGCATCCAAGCGTGACTGATAGCGCTTTGTTCCGCATGAATGGTTTGTTGGATATCGGTCTTACTAAATTCTTGGTTGGCGCCGAAGTAAAAATTTCCGCTTACGCCGGTAGTAATCGCGCCGACATTAAAGTTTGAAATCGGTGTGGTAGCATAGCAGGCTGCAATAGGCAGTAGCGCGAGAGCCAGTTGTTGTACTGTTAACTGATATTTATTGCAAAGATGTTGCACTGTAAAGTGCGGTAAGAATCCGGCAAATTTTTGTTCTTGTAAAATGTGCCAAACGTCTTGGCCTAATTCATGGACAGAAAGATTATGTAAGGCGTGTTGAATTTTATCTGAAATATGAATTGACATAGTCATCTCCTTTTATTTTCGATAATAATTTCCTTATCTTAGCATTTTAGAAAAAAAGTGCGGTTAATATTTTAAATAAATTTTCGACCGCACTTTGTATTTGTTAAAACGGATTATTTTGCTGTTCTCAGTTTTTAGCGATGTTATTCATAATATTGAATAGCATCCCTAGGGGGGGGCGCCATTGTGGTTTTTAAATAAAAAAGCTGCCGATTAAAACCGGCAGCTTTGCTGTTTTGCTCAATTTAGTTTAATTGGCAGCGTGTTTGGGCTTGAAGAAAATCATGGTGAAAATTTGCCAGAAGAATGCAAGCGCACCAAAGATGAATACAACGTCACCCACTAAACGCACCCAACGCAAGGTGTCGAATAACGGTTGTTGCATAAATTCTTCGCTACGGGCATACCATAAGCCTTCAGAGATACTTGCGTAACCTTGAATGATACCGATTGGTAATAGGCTGGAGGCAATCATTAAGACCAACCCACCGTTAAGCAACCAGAAGCCCCATTTCATCAATTTGTCGTTGAATGGTGTGTTTGGACGCAAGTAACGTGCAATTAAGAACACAAAACCTAATGCCAAGAAACCATATACCCCGAATAATGCCCCGTGGGCGTGTACTGCGGTGGTATTTAGGCCTTGGATGTAGTAGAGGGAAATCGGTGGGTTGATTAAGAAACCAAACACACCCGCACCCAACATATTCCAGAAGGCAACGGCAACGAAGCAGTAGATAGGCCATTTTAAGCGATCCATCCATGGTGCTTTTTGTTTCATTTCCCAGTGTTCCCAGGCTTCGTGGCCAAGTAAAACTAATGGGACAACTTCAAGCGCGGAGAAGGAGGCGCCCACAGCGATAATTGGGGTTGTCGCACCGGCGAAGTATAAGTGGTGGAAGGTTCCCGGAATACCGCCGATTAAGAACAATGCCGCTTCGGTGATGGTTGCCACAGTCGCTGTGCGACGGGAAACTAAACCTAAACTTACGAAGATGAAGGAAAGTGCTGCCACGGAGAATACTTCAAAGAAGCCTTCTACCCAAAGGTGAACTACCCACCAACGCCAGTATTCCATCACGGATAAGTGAGTGTGTTCTCCGTAGAATAACGCCGGACCATAGAATAAGCCGATGGCGATAACGGAGGCGAAGAATAAGGCAAGTAAGTTTTTGTCGCCCGGTTGTTTGAACGCATTCACGGTGCCGCGTAGCATTAAGACTAACCAGAACAAGATACCGGCGAATTTCACGGCTTGCCAGAAACGACCTAAGTCGATGAATTCATAACCTTGGTGACCGAACAAGAAGCTCCATTCTTCAGGGATGATATGCGCGATGGCCAAATAGCTACCGGTGAAGGAGCCAACAACCAAGACGACCAACGCCCAGAAGAGAACATCTACGCCAAGTTTTTGGTATTTCGGATCTTTACCGCCGTTGATAATCGGTGCAAGGAATAAACCGCCGGCCAAGAATGCCATAGCGATCCAGAATAATGCCGCTTGGATGTGCCATGTACGTACTAAAGAATATGGAAAATATTGGGAAATATCCAAGCCATAGAATTCCTGACCTTCAACCGTGTAGTGCGCCACAACGGCACCTAAGTTCACTTGTACGAAGAAAAGCGCAAGTACGGTAAACAAATATTTACCTAAGGCTTTTTGTGACGGCGTTAATTGCAATTTGGTTAGTGGGTCAACTTCCGGGGAAATCGGATCTTTTTCATCTTCACGACGTTTAAATGACCAAATCCACACCACGAAACCAATACCGGCAATGAGGAAGACGATACTGGCTATAGACCACATGACGTTTTCCGGTGTCGGCACGTTATTGATTAACGGCTCATGAGGCCAGTTGTTGGTGTAAGTGGCATGGGTATTCGGACGTTCTGCGGAGGCAGTCCATGCTGTCCAGAAGAAGAATTTTGCTAAATCTTGACGGGCTTCTAAGCTTGGCAAAGTATTGTCTTTCATGGCGAAGTGTTCACGCGTTGCTTTGGTCGCAGGATCATCACCATATAAAGAAATATAATATTGCGCTGTTTTATCGATCGCCGCTAAACGGTTGGCAGAAAGCACTACTGTGCCATTTTCGTCAACTTTACTGCCGCGGTATTCTTTGGTTAAACGGCTTTTTAGGATAGTTTGTTGATCATCATTTAAATCGGCGAAGTTTTTGCCGTATTCTTGATTTGCAACAATGTCTAACCAGTTGGTTAATTCACGGTGTAGCCAGTCTGCGGTCCAGTCCGGCGCTTGATATGCGCCATGGCCCCAAACGGAACCTAACTGCATACCACCGGTGGTTTGCCAAGCGGTTTGACCGTGTAAAATATTGTCATGTGTGATAACCGGTTCGCCTTGTTCCGTCACATATTGTTTCGGAATCGGCGGAGCTTCACGATAGATTTCAAACCCGTAGTAACCGAGAATAGAGAATGCTCCTATTAACACGGCAACTAACAGGAACCAGAACTTTTTATACTGTCCCATTTTATCGCTCCTAGATTATTGAATAGATTAGGGTATTACGGAATTTATGCGCACATTACATGACTAGAATAGGAACTATGAGATACGTTAGATAACGTGGTGAGATTATTCCTACAGAAGTATTAAAAATAAGATATGTAAAGTGGCATAAAACAGATTTTACATGTTTCAGTAAAATACCTGACTAATTATATCAGATTTATAGTCCGAGTGCATTACCGATCATGGGTAATTGACTGTAAGTTTTTATGGTGGAGGAGCAAAGTGCGGTCGATTTTAGACGTGTTTTTTAATGAGTAAACGATGAAAAAACGATCACATTGTGTGTTTTTATGTTATTGTTATCGCTCAACTAATTGAGTGGATATAAGCAGGAGAAAGGAAAGATGGCTGGCGGTAGCGGGAGTGAATTGGTTAGTGTTGTAACGCTATTAGGAGCGGCGGTAGTTGCCGTGCCTTTGTTTAAAAGAATCGGATTAGGATCGGTACTAGGTTATTTGGCTGCCGGTTTGGTAATTGGCCCGTTCGGTTTAAAATTATTCAATGATCCGCAAGCCATTATTCATATTGCTGAGCTGGGCGTAGTAATGTTCTTATTTATCATTGGGTTGGAGATGAAACCCTCGCATTTATGGGGCTTACGCAAACAAATCTTTGGACTTGGTAGTATGCAGGTGGTCGGTTGTGCCGTGTTATTGACGTTTGCCGGATTAGCATTAGGTTACCCGTGGCAGATTGCGTTTGTCGGAGCCTGTGGTTTTGTAATGACATCAACTGCAATTGTGATGCAAACATTGAGTGAACGCGGTGATATCGGTACACTACGCGGGCAAAAAATGGTTTCTATTTTGCTCTTTGAAGATTTATTGATCGTTCCGCTATTGGCGGTGATTACGTTTCTTGCGCCGATAGATGTGGAAGATGCCCGCCCCGTTTGGCAGCAAATTAGTATTGCTGCGCTTTCTCTCGCTACTTTAGTTGTTATCGGTATTTGGTTGCTTAATCCCTTGTTTAAAATGTTAGCCAAAACTAGATTACGTGAAATTATGACAGCGGCGGCGTTGCTGGTGGTGCTTGGCTCCGCATTATTAATGGAAAAAGGCGGACTTTCCACAGCAATGGGAGCATTTGTTGCAGGTGTGCTACTTTCCGAATCTAGTTTTCGTCACCAGCTTGAAGCCGATATCGAACCTTTCCGTGGGTTGTTGCTCGGGTTGTTCTTTTTAGGGGTGGGAATGTCTCTTGATTTGGCTATTGTTGCGAAAAACTGGAGTTTGATTTTTTTTGGTGTGATCATATTAATTGTGGTGAAATCCATCGGTATTTATACGGTGGCACGTCTTGCCGGTAGCACCCGTTCTGCCGCAATGGATAGAGCCGTATTAATGGCACAAGGCGGAGAATTTGCTTTCGTATTGTATGCAGCGGCAACTAATCACGGCGTAATTGACTCGGTAACCAATGCCAATTTAACCACAATTGTAGTGCTTTCCATGGTGTGTACGCCTTTTTCGATTATTGCGCATAATAAATTTATTGTGCCGTTATTTCGCCAAACGGAAGCCGAGCGGGAAGCTGATCATATTGAAGAACAACATGAAATTATTTTAATTGGTATCGGGCGTTTTGGGCAAATAGTTAACCATTTACTGTCTTTATCGGGTTATCACAGCACTGTAATTGATATGGATGCTAAAATTATTAAAGGCACGAAAAGTTATGGCATTAAGAGCTATTATGGTAATGCGACACGTCCTGAGTTACTGCGTTCGGCGGGAATTGAAAAAGCTGAACTATTGATTGTAGCCATCGATAATAAAGAGCAGACGACACATATTGTTGAAATGGCACGTAAAATGAATCCGCAAATTAAAATTATCGCTCGTGCTTATGATCGTGGACACGTATTCGATCTGTTTCATGCCGGAGCCGATAAACAAGTGCGGGAAACTTTTGATTCGGCAGTGCGTAGTGGCAAATTAGCGTTACATATGCTAGGAATAGATAAAGAAGTCGCTGACGAAATCGGTCATGTGTATTTTAAGCGGGATCGTCATCGTGTGCGGTTAATGGCTGAAACCTATGATCCTAAGGTTGATATTTTCAAAAACAAAGAAATGATGCGAATTGCTTTAGCAGAAGATCAAGAAACCATGGCGATTATCCAACAAATTTTACATCGGGAAAAATCCGAATAATTTCTATTGATAAGTGAGACGGCCGGTTTAGTAATCGACCGTTTTTTATTTCACCAAATTTTACTACATAATTAGCCTTCGTTTTAGTTTCAAAAGAGCGGTCGCTTTTGACGGCATTTTTTATGTCAAATCAGCCGCTTGTTTCAAAATGAAGAAAGCTATCGGTATTCCCTAAAATCACGCACCTTTAAAATAATTTGCTTATTAAGCTGATAACAATCATAATTATGCTTTGAACTAATTATTGATTAAGGAATCTTCTATGTCGGCGTGGTCAGAAGGCTATACAAGCGATGTTACTTATACTTACGGTTATTACAACGAACTCAATCCTATAAATCTCACCATTCCTTTCTTAATGGCAGGTTTAGCCCCGCCTAAAATTGAGAATGCCTGCGAATTGGGATTTGGGCAAGGAATATCGTTAAATATGCATTCGGCTACGAGCAATATTAAGTGGTACGGTACGGATTTCAATCCTTCCCATGCATTTTTTGCGCAAAGTCTGGCAAACCAAATAGGGTCTAATAAGCCGGTTATTTCCGATCAGGGTTTTAATGAATTCTGTATGCGCGACGATTTACCCGAGTTCGATTTCATTTGCTTACACGGAATTTGGTCGTGGATTTCCGATGAAAATCGCCATATTATTGTGGATTTTATTCGCCGAAAATTGAAGTTTGGGGGTATTTTATATATTAGCTACAACACCTTGCCGGGGTGGATGACTCTTTCTCCTGTCAGACATTTATTGGTTGAACATAAACGCCTGATGTCTTCTTCCGAGCATGATAGCTTGGTTACTGCCAGAGCAGCTCTGGATTACAGTAAGAATATTCTAGAAATGAGCCCGATTTTATGTCAAGTCAACCCGACCCTAATGCCAAGTGTAACTCAGCTATTAGAGCAAAATTCGAATTATTTAGTACATGAGTATCTTAATCAGGATTGGCATCCGATGTTTTTTGCGCAGCTCGAAAAATGGTTGGAACCTGCAAAATTGAGTTATGCGTGTTCTGCCAAGTATCTGGATGATTTTTCCGGTTGTTTATTTACGACGGAACAAGTGGAATTTATCAATCAAATACAAAATAAATCTTTTGCGCAAACGGTAAAAGATTATATGTTGAACAAACAATTTCGTTGCGATTATTGGGTAAAAGGCAGTTTGGCGTTAAGCCAGACCGAAATGATTGAACAATGGAAAAAGTTACGGATTATATTAGTTGTTGCTCGTAGTGATATTGTTAAAACCATTTCTAATACCTTAACAACAAATTTATTAGATGAAATTTTTGATCCTATTTTGGATATTTTATCAGATTATCAAATTCACTCTGTCGCGGATTTATTGGAGAGTTTGGAGAATAAGGTAGAAATCAACGCTATTTTTACCGCACTTGCGATTTTATTCGGTAAAAAAGATATTCGATTGGTTCAGGATGATGATATTATCGCTCAGGTAAAACCTCGTTGTAATGCCTTAAACCGTTATTTGCTTGATAAAGCAAAAAATTTTGGCGGGACAGGAGAAATAGTGGCAAGCCCTGTAACGGGAGAAGGTTTCTTACTAACTGAATTGGAAGCATTATGTATTTTAGCAAATCAGAGTAAGCTCGCTCAGGACAAATGGACGGATTTTATATGGGATATCTTTAAAGCTAAAAACCGTTTGATGATTAAGGATGGAGAAACCTTAACCGAAGAAAAAGAAAACTTAGCTGAAATCGAGAAGAAGAAAAATCTTTTTATAGAAAAACGGTTAAAAATATTCCAATCGTTGGGTATTATCGATTAATCAATATAAAAAGGGGGGGGGCACCCCCTTTATTTTTGCTTGATTAATGAGATTTATGGCTGGTGCTGTATAAAATTTTGTCGGTATAAGCCATTGCAATAGCTGAAAGAAGAAATCCTAAATGCAATAAAAGCTGCCACATCATTGTTTTTTCAGGCGTATTTGTTACATTTACAAAAGTCTGTAGCATATGAATGGAAGAAATACTGATGATTGACATTGATAGCTTCACTTTCAATACAGAGGCGTTGACATGATCCAACCACTCCGGTTCATCAGGATGATCTTCCGTGTTTAGTCTGGAAACGAAAATTTCATAACCGCCCACAATTACCATCACCAACAAATTGGCAATCATCACAACATCAATAAGATTTAACACTGCCAACATAATTGCGTTACTGTCTAATTCATTTAGGTTGGTCAATAAGTCCCATAAAGATTTTATAAACTTATAAGCATAAATTCCTTGTACTACAATTAAACCGAGATAAATAGGGACTTGTAACCAACGGCTGGCGAAAATAACCTGGCTGATGAAACTTGGGCCGGAGCGATGTTGTGGCAATTTGGGCATGGTTTGTTGTTCCATAGTATTCCTATATGTTCTAGTGTTTGACAAAAGGGCACCATTATACAGAAAAATTCGGTTTTTTGATCTGGCCGCTATAAATAAAACATTGTTATTTTTGACCGCTCTTTTTTATCTGAAAACCGCTATTCTTATTGGTTATATGGTGAACAACGGTTATAATGGACAGGATTTTATGTACAAATTGGTTTTATTTAACTTGGCAGGACTTTATGGTTAAAAAACTTTCCGTCATTACAATGGCCGCACTACTATCCGCTTGTTCGTTTACTTCTTATATTCCTTTTGTCGGCAACGATAAACCCGTGATTGATTTGGATAAAGAAAAGATCGATCAAAAATCCTATGCGGTCGCTTATGCCTCAACGGTGCAAACTTATCGCGGGCAAGTCAAAAAAGATTATGACGTGAATTCTTTTGCCAGTGGAGCAAAAGATTGGTATTTAGGGCGTATTCTAGTGCCTATTGAACAAATTAAGGAGAAACTTTCGCAAGGTATTGATAGCAATGTACATGCTTATTATAGCGGGGTCGTATTTGCGCATGAATTACAAAATAATTTCAGTCGTTTAAGTGCTACCTGCTGGAGTAATATTGATCGCCAAAGCATGACGCAAGGTGTTTACGATGCAATGCTAGATGTCCAAAAAGACAAAATACGCTCTGATGATGACGAATATATCGTCAAAGGTAGCGAAATGTTGTTGAACCTTTGTAAATAAATGTGACTATAGCCGCAATGATTTTGCGGCTATAAATATTTATATGGACTGAAAGGTTTTTGCAGAATTCCATAAATCTTAATCAACGAGGAAGCAGAATGTTTAATTTACCCGAAAGCAACATTCATTTGGCTGCACAGGCGGCCGATAAACAACAGGCGATTGAATTGGCGGCTAATGCCTTGGAGCAGGCAGGCTACGTAGAAAGCGGTTATTTACAAGGTATGTTGGGGCGTGAACTACAAACCTCGACTTTTCTCGGTAACGGTATTGCCATTCCGCACGGTACATTGGAAACCCGTTCTTTGGTAAAAGAAACGGGCGTGCAGGTTTTTCAGTTTCCGCAAGGAATTGACTGGGGAGAAGGCAATACTGCATATGTGGTGATTGGGATTGCCGCTCGTTCGGATGAGCATCTGGCATTATTGCGTCAATTGACTCACGTTTTGGGTGATGAAGAAACGGCGGCAAAATTAGCGACATTACAGGATGCGAAACAATTTCGTGCGATTTTGATGGGGGAAAGTGAAGATTTTCATGTAACTACCGACAATCTCAGTTTGGATGTGGATACGCAAAGCTTATTGGGTTTAATTGCTATCAATGCCGATAAGTTGCAACAAAAAAGTGCGGTCGAAAATTCCTTTATTTCGGAAGTAGTTTCCAGTGCCGCCTTGCCGTTGGCTGAGGGGCTATGGTTAACGGACAGTACGGTAGGTAATTTAAAAAATGAGTTGGCGTTCAGTCGCGCTAAAACCGCATTTAAAATTAATGGGAAAACAGTTCGTGGCGTATTGACCATTGTGGCGAAAGATGACCAAATTAATCAAACTTTACTGCGTTTGCTCGATGCCCAAGTACAAAGTGTATTGCTTAACGGAGATGCGGCTCAGATTACAGCAACATTGAACGGTACGCAACAGCACGTGGGACAAACAGACAGCGCGACAGAGGTCGCAGCAAACACTGTTGTCGGGTTATTCACCGTGCGTAACGAACATGGCTTGCATGCCCGTCCGGCAACCAATTTGGTTAATGTTGTAAAACAATTTAATTCTAAAATCACGGTGGAAAATATTACTCGCACAACAGCGGCGGTTAGTGCCAAAAGCCTAATGAAAGTTGTTGCTTTAGGTGTGACGGCCGGACATCGTTTACGTTTTGTAGCGGAAGGTGAAGATGCGCAACAAGCATTGGAGGCAATTCGCGATGCAATCGTATCGGGCTTGGGTGAGACGGTTTCGGCTGTTCCGCCGTCCGAGCCGGATAGTATTGAGCCTGTAGCTATGCAAAGTGCGGTCGAAAAAAATGGAGAAATAAAGCGCGATGAGAATTTACCGGCCGGTAGCATTGAAGCTGTGTTTACCGTGTGTAATGAACATGGCTTACACGCCCGTCCTGCGGCGATGTTGGTGAATGAGGTGAAAAAATATAGTGCGTCCGTGGCGGTACAAAATTTGGATCGTAATAGCCCGTTAGTGAGTGCCAAAAGCCTGATGAAAGTGGTGGCTTTGGGCGTAGTAAAAGGGCATCGTTTGCGTTTTGTCGCAACCGGCGAGGATGCGCAAAAAGCGATTGACGGTATCGGAGCAGCAATTGAAGCAGGTTTAGGCGAGTAATTCGAACTGAAACGATAAGTAACTTAAAAGGGAAATTAAAATGGCAAAAGTAGCAACCATTACCCTAAATGCGGCATACGATCTGGTTGGTCGATTGAAACGCATTGAATTAGGCGAAGTCAACACCGTAGAAACACTAGGCTTGTTTCCTGCGGGTAAAGGAATTAATGTCGCTAAGGTATTAAATGATTTGGGTGTTGAAGTTGCCGTCGGCGGTTTTTTAGGCGAAGACAATCAGGGCGATTTTGAACATATGTTTAGAGTCACCGGTTTGCAAGACAAATTTCAACGCGTAACAGGTAAAACCCGTATTAATGTCAAAATTACCGAAACAGAGGCGGATGTCACCGATTTGAATTTTCTAGGCTACCAAATTAGTGCTGAAGATTGGCAGAAATTCGTAGTGAATTCATTAGATTATTGTAAAAAATTCGATATTGTAGCCGTGTGTGGCAGCTTGCCTCGCGGTGTAACGCCGGAATTATTCGCCGATTGGCTTTTACAATTACATCAAGCCGGTGTAAAAGTAGTGCTAGATAGTAGCAATGCCGCGTTAACAGCCGGCTTAAAGGCTAATCCATGGTTGGTTAAGCCGAATCACCGTGAACTAGAAAGCTGGGTTGGGCATAGCTTGCCTACTCTGAACGATATTATCGTTGCGGCTAAAAAGTTAAAAGCTCAAGGTATCGCTAATGTCATTGTTTCAATGGGGGCGAACGGTTCTTTATGGTTGAGCGATAACGCCGTAGTACAGGCTCAACCGCCAAAGTGTGAGAATGTGGTCAGCACGGTCGGTGCGGGCGATTCGATGGTCGCCGGTTTAATTTATGGGTTTGTAAACAATTTGTCACAGCAAGAAACTTTGGCTTTTGCCAGTGCGGTTTCTGCTTTTGCCGTTTCACAAAGCAATGTTGGAGTGAGCGATCGTGCCTTGTTAGAGCCTATTTTGAAACAAGTAAAAGTTACCTTAATTGAAGGATAGTCTTATGAATATTTTTATTACTCAATCTGCTGAGGTCGGCGCAGCTAAGGCTTATTTATTACAGCAGGTTTTGGCGGTTGCTGCTCGGAAAGAAAATCATCAGGTTGTAGAACATCTGAAAGAGGCGGATATTGTAATTGTCGTCGGCAATATGCTGCCGGTTAATCCTCAATTAATGGGGAAAAAGGTTTATCTGATCGGTGTGGAACAGGCGTTTGATTTGCCTGAATCCACCATCACCGATTCGTTGTTTATGGCGAAAGAATATGTTTCGCCGGCACAAAGTGCGGTCAATTTTGGAGGCGTTTCTAACCAATTATCCGCAACCGGTGTGAAAAATATTGTGGCGGTTACCGCTTGCCCGACAGGCGTGGCGCATACGTTTATGTCTGCCGAAGCGATTGAAACGTATGCCAAAAAACAGGGATGGAATATTAAGGTGGAAACCCGCGGTCAAGTGGGAGCGGGCAATCCGATTACCCCGGAAGAAGTGGCAACAGCAGATTTGGTATTCGTTGCAGCGGATATTGATGTAGATTTAAACAAATTCAAAGGCAAGCCGATGTACCGTACCTCAACTGGATTGGCATTGAAGAAAACCGCTCAGGAATTTGAAAAGGCGTTTGCTGAGGCTCAGGTTTATACAGGCGATGCCAATGCGGAAAAACAAGATACCAAAGCTGAGAAAAAAGGCATTTATAAGCACCTAATGACAGGCGTTTCCCATATGCTACCTTTGGTTGTAGCCGGGGGGTTATTGATTGCGATTTCCTTTATGTTTGGTATTGAAGCGTTCAAAGATGCTTCTATTGCGGGCGGCTTGCCGAAAGCCCTGATGGATATTGGCGGTGGCGCGGCATTCCATTTGATGATTGCGGTATTTGCCGGTTATGTGGCTTTTTCTATTGCCGATCGTCCCGGATTAGCCGTCGGGTTAACCGGAGGTATGCTGGCAAGTAGTGCCGGAGCAGGGATCTTAGGTGGTATTATTTCAGGTTTCCTTGCCGGATATGTGGTGAAATTTTTAAATGACATCATTAAATTGCCTGCCAGTATGCAATCATTAAAACCGATTTTAATTTTACCGCTCTTTGGTACGGCTATTGTCGGTTTGGCAATGGTTTATCTTATCAATCCGCCGGTTGCGCAAATAATGGAAGCCCTTTCCACTTGGTTAAAACAAATGGGCGATGTGAATGCGGTAGTGTTGGGTATCATTATCGGCACAATGATGTGTGTGGATATGGGCGGCCCGGTTAATAAAGCCGCTTACGCTTTCTCCGTCGGAATGATTGCGTCAAACGTACTTACTCCGATGGCGGCAGCTATGGCGGCAGGTATGGTTCCGCCTATCGGTATGGCGATTGCCACTTGGTTGGCGCGTAATAAATTCTCAGTCAGCGAGCGCGATGCCGGTAAGAGCTCATTTGTATTGGGTCTATGCTTTATTTCCGAAGGAGCGTTGCCGTTCGTTGCGGCAGATCCGGTACGCGTGATTATCAGCAGCATCATCGGCGGTGCGACTGCCGGAGCTATTTCAATGGCGTTGGCGATTGAGCTAAACGCACCTCACGGCGGCTTGTTTGTTATTCCGCTAGTATCGCAACCGTTAATATATCTTGCGGCAATCGGTGTCGGTTCATTGATTACGGGTGTATTGTACGCATTGATTAAACCGAAATTAGCGACAGAATAATTAACCCAAAAAAACCTTTGTCTTGGCACAAAGGTTTTTTATTGCGCGATATCAATAATTCGACAAGGGATTGTTGCGTAATACGTTATTTAGGATTAAAGTGAACGTAAATTAATAAATCAGGAGAAATTATGAAAGCGGACAAACCGATAGAATGTGTAGGTTGTAACACCTTTGATGTAGGCTCAATTTTAGATAACAGTGAGCGTGATGTTCATATTGAGCGACAATACGCAAGCCAACAAGAAGCGGAACAAGCACTTGCCAAGTTCACTCAAAAGGCGAGAGATGTGGAAAACGAACCATGCCAGATCCACAGTGAAATCAACCCGACGGAAAACGGTTATCAACTCAAAGCAACCTTCACTTTCAGCTGTCAAGCAGAGGTGGTTATTTTCCAATTGGCAACACGTTAAATTTGAGACTCCGATGAAAGATAGGGTGTGGTGGAAAACTTGTTTTTTTTTCACCGCTCTTTTTATATCCAATCTATCCAGCCAACTTAATGTATAAACTAGTTTTGAGTCAAAGTGTGGTCTATTTTTGGGTTGTTTTGGTAAAACGTTATAAAAAATAGTCATGGAATTTTTGCATTTAATTCAGAAAAAATAATCAGAGCAGTGTCGCTCTGATTAGCATTATTAAATGGGAGTTTTTAAAAATTGACTACTTAATAATCTCGGATAAATTTACTTTTCTTTTCTCTTTCGCTGATAGTGAACAGGCATCTGCTGTCGCAATTGCTGCTCTGGCTGCCTCTCCGGTCAGCAATTTAATAAATTCCTCCGTCGGTTTCATGCCATGTAGTATATCATTTAGATACTTCATTTCTTTTTTCATTATGGAGCTTAGCCACATTGGTGTGCGCTTCCCCGGTTTGCCATATTGAATAGCGCCATCCATTTCCGTACTGGTATAAATTCGGGTTCTATCATCATCCTCCTCTTGGCTTTCGTGAATAAGGAAATAACTGTCTTTCCCATCAACACGTAAGGTGCCTTTACAATGATACATATCTAATTTGATTGCCCCTTTTGTTCCCTGAATGAGCACATAATGTTCTCCCCAGCGGAAGGCTGAACCCCATTCCAATATAGCGAAGCGGTTATCGTCAAATTCCAAATTTAAGAATAACATATCGTCTTCATCACCAAATTCCGGCGTATTATGCGCAACATTCGCAGCATTCATAAACACAGATTTCGGCATGCCACCCATTAAGAACTGCACGCAATCCAGTTCATGAATATGATGGTATAAATGTCCGCCCGATTTTTCACGAATTTTCTTCCATGAAATGCTCGGTTGTACATCTTCCCAACCATTACGGGCGGTATGACAAAACAGCACTTTACCGATAACTCCTTGATTGATTAACTCTTTCGCATGATGAACACCATTAAAGAAGTTCATCACGTGCCCTGCCATAAATACCACGCCGTTTTCTTCACATGCTTTAACCATTTCGTCGCAATCGTGATAATTTAATGCAATCGGTTTTTCACAGAAAACATGTTTTTTATGTTTTGCCGCTTGGATTACCGGCTCTTTGTGTAAATAATTCGGTGTGGCAACAATGACACAGTCGATATCATCCCGAGCAACCAGTTCTTCCAAACTTTCTGTAGCATCACATTTGAGTTCCTGCGCAATAGTGTGACCATTTTCCGGATCATAAACAGCGGTAATTTGTGCACCGTTCAATTCATTCATGAAACGTGCCAGATCTGCACCAAAGTATCCAACACCTACTACACCATATTTAATCATTTTTTCTTCTCCTAATAAGTAAATATATATCTGTATAACATTGAATTATTTAACAGAACCTTCGGATAGCCCGCCGGCAATTTTATTTTGGATAAAGCAAAAGAATAAGACGGACGGGATAACTACAATTACTGAGGCTGCCATCATGTCTCCCCAATCCAGAATTTCCGCTCCATTTAATGATCGTAATGCTACTGCAACCGTCATTTTTCCAGTGTCATTTACCAGAATCAGAGCATATAGAAATTCATTCCAAGCATTAATGAAGGTGTAAATCGCTGTTGCTACAATACCCGGTGCAACGAGAGGCAGCACAATTTTAAAGAACACAGTAAATTTATTAGCACCGTCAATTTTTGCCGCTTCTTCAATTTCAATCGGCACAGTTTGAAAGAAACCGACTAACAACCATACAGCGTAAGGCACACTGAAAGAGAGATAGACTACGATAAGCCCGGTTGTGGTATTTGTCAGTCCCACTTTTGCCATCGCGATAGAATAAGGAATAGCGAGTAAAATTGGTGGAAAAATATAAGTTGTCACTAATAGCTTCGACATAATCGATCCCAGTTTAGGGAAAAAGCGAACAATACCATAAGCCGCCATTGCCGAAATTGTGATTGCAATTAACGTAGTTACCAACGAAATAAATAAACTGTTTTTAATGTTAACAATAAAATTTAAATCATTAATGACATGTTCAAAATAATCTAAAGTAAATATTTTCGGCCAAAATCTGGTTGGCTCGCTGGTTAATTCTCCTTTGCTTTTTACGGATGAAATAAAAATCCATATTAGAGGAAATATTGCGATAACAGTTGCGATCATGAGTAATGCATGAGAAATAAGATCGCCGAATAAAGATGATTTCTTTTTCATTTATCTACCCTCTTTTTCCCAACGGTTAATAATTTTGAAATAAATAAAACATACGGATAGTAGGAAAATGAACAGCAATACGGTAACGGCCGAAGATCTTCCCAGTAATTTACTTCCCCATCCCATATCATAAGCAAAAATCGGCAGGGTCATGGTAGTGTCGGCAGGGCCGCCCCCCGTAATTAGATAAATAATATCGAAGTTATTAAATACCCAGACAGTTCTCAAAACTACTAGTAAACCGACCACAACCTTAATATGCGGTAAAGTAATATAGCGAAAGACTTGCCACATATTGGCGCCGTCAATTTTGGCAGCTTCATATTGATCAGCCGGTACGGTTTGTAAGGCAGACAAGATATTTACCATAATAAGTGGTGCACCAAACCATATATTGATGAAAACTAAACAAACGAATGCCCAATCACGATCCGACAAAAAGTTAGGCGCTATTTCCATGAAACCAAGCTGAACCAACATATTTGGCAAATAACCATACACTCCATTTAAAATCCATTGCCATGAGAAGGCGATAACAATTGTTGGAAATGCCCAAGGTACGATCAATAAGATTTTATACAGCCATTTAAAACGTTCGACCCTATTTAAAGCCAAAGCCAAAACAAACCCTACTAATACCTGACCGATTAAAGAAAATGCAGTCCAAATCAAAGAATGCCAAAAAGACATCCAAAATTTCGGATCCGCTAAAACGGCCTTATAATTGGCCAGGCCGACAAAAGTATAATGTGGCATGATCAGATTTTTATTAGTAAAACTATAAAAAATACTGGATAAAAACGGATAAATAAACAACACCGAGACTACTAATAATGCAGGTAATACAAATATCCATCGGGTGTAATTATTACGTCGGTAATACATAAGGACATCTCCTTATTCATTTTTTTAGGCAAAACTCCCCTAATACTTTAATAAAAGTATGTTTTATTCAGTGATTAGGGGGATTATGTAAAGTTATGGTGCGATGACCGCTTCAAATAACGCGTTTAGCTCTTTTTCCGCCTTCTGTGCTGCAACCATTGGGTCTGTTCCATTTACTACAATCTCTTGGAACATTTTTTCAATAATGTGTTGGTTGGTTAGAATACCCGCTTGAACGCTGGGACCGTGTTCATAGCCGATGGCAATACCTTGTTCCAATGCAGAAGAAATTACTTGTTCTGCATGGTTGAATTGTTTGATCATCGGATCTTCCCTATATGCCGGATCATCGGAAATACCTTTAATTGCAGGCAACATGCCGACCGGTACTGCTTTTAGAAATTGAATATAACGTTCTTTGTCATAAAGTGTTTTCATGAAAGCTTTTGCTATGTCGGGGTGTTTGGAAGCTTTCCATACCACCATCGGAATATTCGCTCTTTCAATACCAACTTCAGGATCTGTTGCATTAATTCTTGGCAACGGATAAGCATCAATTTGCTCGAGTAATTGAGGTGAGTTTGCTTTTACGCCGCCAATCTGAAAGCCCGAATTAAAATCAAATGCGGTTTTTCCTTGATAATATAACGTTGCCTGTTGTAATACATTATAGTTTACGGAATCTTTAGGTGATGTATCTTTATACATTTTTACCCAATATTTAATGCCATCCTGTGCAATTGGGCTAGTTAAATCCACCTTCAGATCTTTCGTTAATAAGCTGCCTCCTGCGCTTCTTACATATAAATTTAAGAATCGGGTGGCTATGAAATCATTACTCCCCATAGGTACCGATAAACCGTAAATACCGTCTTGTGTTAAAGTTTTTGCGGTATCATATAGTTCACTCCAGGTTTTTGGCACAGGTAAATTATGTTTAGCCAATAAATCCTTACGGATCCACATCACCTGTGCATGTGAATATAGCGGAATGGAATAATTTTGCCCCTGTATCGTTCCTTCATTGATTGCACCTTCAGCAAATTTATCCCGCCCGATATCGTCAATTAAATCACCGAGTGGTTGTAAAGCGCCAAAGTTAATCATCTCAATAACTTGATTCGGCAAAGCTGTACTCATGTCCGGCACATTGCCGGAAGACAATCCTGTCGTCCATTTTGTATAAAAGTCATTCCATGAAAATGTCTCAATTTTGATCCGCACTTTAGTATGTTTTTGCTCAAAATCTTTGGCTGCTTGTTGAATAACCTCCAAGCGTGGCCCTTGTGTAAAGGAGTGCCAAAACGTAATATTGCCTGCTAGCTCCTGATTTTCTTTCGGCATTGTTGCATTGACGCTAGCCGTGCTTTTATCTTCACCACATCCGCCTAATACCGCTG
This sequence comes from uncultured Mesocricetibacter sp., assembly GCA_905373425.1. Taxonomy (GTDB): domain Bacteria; phylum Pseudomonadota; class Gammaproteobacteria; order Enterobacterales; family Pasteurellaceae; genus CAJPST01. The sequence continues at coordinate 11,090 of CAJPST010000002.1, read as the reverse complement.
AGCCGATAACAGCCGGTAACAATATTGAAAGTAATTTTTTCAGTTTCATATCCAGGTCTCCTGTTGTAAGAGTTATAATTGTAATAATGATTTTTCTGTTTTCGGATCAAAAAAATGAGCATGTCGCATGTCGAAAGCAAGGTTAATATCCTGATCCATTGTAAGATCTTGGCGTGCGTGTACAACCGCTTTCAATGATTGACCGTCAATTTCCGTATGTAAGATATATTCCGCTCCCAATAGCTCGGCAACATTGATTTTGGCTATAATCATGGCTCTTTGATACACACCTAACAATAGCGGATCGTTGGAAATATTTTCAGGGCGAATACCTAAAATAATCTCTTTATTTTCAAATCCTTTCTCTTGAATTAATTGATAGCATTCTTCCGGAATGAAAAGTGATGCGTTCTCTGTGCAAAAACACCCATCACGAATTACACCGTGAATAAAATTCATTGTAGGAGCACCGATAAAACCTGCGACGAATAAATTATTCGGATGATTATAAATTTCCTTAGGCGTACCGATTTGTTGTACAACACCGGCTTTCATTACTACGATACGATCTGCCATAGTCATTGCTTCAGTTTGATCGTGAGTAACATAAATGGTGGTGGCATTTAGATTTTTATGAATACGGATAATTTCAGCCCGCATATTGCCACGCAATTTCGCATCTAAATTGGATAAAGGCTCGTCCATCAAAAATACTTTTGGAGAGCGCACAATCGTTCTGCCCAATGCAACGCGTTGGCGTTGCCCTCCGGACAAGGCGCGCGGTTTACGATCCAGTAATTGCTCCAAACCTAAAATATTAGCCGCCTCTTTTACTTTATGATCAATTTCTTCTGCAGAAAATTTACGTAGTTTCAATGCGAATGCCATATTGTCATATACTGTCATATGTGGGTATAAGGCATAGGACTGAAATACCATCGCTATATCGCGATCCTTTGCTTCAACATCATTCACCAATGTGTTATCAATATAAAATTCCCCTTCCGTAATATCATCCAACCCGGCAATCATGCGCAATGTTGTGGATTTACCGCAACCGGAAGGACCGACTAATGCAATAAACTCTTTATCTTTTACATCAAGGTTAAAGTTTTGAACTGCCTCAAAGCCATTATCATAGCGTTTATAGATATTCTTGAGTGATAACGTCGCCATACATTTACCTTCTATATTGTTTAAAATAGGAAAGATGGTTAATTAACGCTTTACAGCAAACTAACTTGGGTAGAAAATTAGGATGAAGTTTTTTCATCTTCTTGGTCTAACTAAGTCTAGACATATGATGTCTTATTTCTTAAAATAAATCTGTGATCATGATCACAAAATGAGAAAAAAATGGAAAAATTAACAAAAAAAGCCGCATCTCTTGCCTTGCAAGAGAAAATCAAAGATCTGATTATCACACGTAAGCTAAAATCAGGTGACCTAATGCCAACGGAAAATGAATTAATAACGCTTTTCAATGTTAGCAGGTCGAGTTTGAGAGAGGCGGTAAAATCACTGGAAGCATTGCATATCTTAGATATTCATCATGGTATAGGGACTTTTGTTGGCTCGTCATCTCTCATTCCGATGATCAGAGGCCTTACGTTCCATGCTCAGTTACATTTACAGGATAATCTAAAAAGCATTATTGATATTCTTGATGTGCGTGAAATCCTACAATACGGCTTTGCTCCGATGGCGTTAGCCAAAATAACGGATGAGCAAATTTCCACATTGCAAAATCTTGCTAAAATCATAGAAGCTAATGCAATGCGAGGGCATTTTGCAGTAAAAGAAGAAAAAGAAATCCATTTACTGATTTATCAACCGATACAAAATCACCTGTTGGCTCAATATCTCGATGCTTTTTGGCAAATCTATGAGAAATTGGAAGCTGAATTACCACCTATTCGTATTTCTCCGACGGAATTGGCATTACAATATCGGGAACTGGTCGATGCGACCGAAGCAAGAGATCTTGAACGAATGCAACGTGCTATTCTGTATTATTTTCAAGAGATTAGAAAATGTTTACGACAAGGAAATCAAAATGAATGAATTGAATGTAGCGTTAGTCGGGTGTGGTTTTTTCGGAAAACAATTAGCTTTAAGCTTTCATAAAGCGGGGGCAAATTTAGTAGGCGTAACAGATATTAATTTTCAACTAGCTAATCAACTGGCAGAGAAGTATTCCACTTCAGCCTATATAGATGTTCCTACATTGATTGAATCAACTACTCCTGATCTTGTTATTATCGCCACGTTTAATTATGCTCACATGGCACCGGCCATAACCGCATTGAATTACGATTGCCATGTTTTTATTGAAGTGCCTTTTGCATTGGAACCGCAGGATTGTAAACAAATTATGGATTTGGCACGAAGTAAAAATAAAAACGTATTTATCGGGCATTTATTGAGGACATTACCGGGAGTAATGAAAGCAAAACAATTTATCAATGATAATATACTGGGCAAAATTACCGTAGCAAGAGCCACCCGCCAACGTTGGATAGATAGCGCCTTAGATAAAAATTGGTGGAAAAATGATGTTAAATTAACCGGAGGCAAGCTTTTTAATGAAATTCACGAACTGGATTTATTATGTTGGTTCTTGGGTGATATTACTTCCGTCTATGCACAATCCACCAACAGAGCTCATCCTGATAACTTAGAAAATCATGATATTATTCAGTTATTACTTCAATTTAAAAGTGGTGTTTTTGCCTCATTAGAAATGGGCACAGCTTACCGTTTACATGAATGGGGGATTTCAATTCATGGCGAACGGGGTGCGTTGGTAATTAATTTTTATAATTCCACGATGACATTGACGTTATCTGACGGTACACGACAGCAATTTAACTTATATGACGAATTTGAAGCCGACTTATCACTGCGTGAGAGCGGGAAATCCATTCAAAAATATAATGAAATTAATGCATTAGCTCCTTTATGGCTAAGTCGGGCGAGTGAAATAGAAGTACAGACTGTTATTCAACATTTAACCGATAATGCCGTTTCCGTTTTAACGGAACAGCCGATGGATGCCGTCATTGTGGCACATGCGGCCAAAACTTCCATTCAGCGAAAGATGCAAATTAATCTTGCTTAAATAAAAAAGTGCGGTAGATTTTCAGCCGATTTTGTCAATCTAACGCACTGCCATCTGGAACAGAACCACTTCGGCTTGGCAGCAAAAGGTAATTTGTATAATTAACAGAAAACCGTCGTCTAATGCGGTGATTTCACTTTCAATTTCGCAGGGTTCGGTTTCAACGGCTTCTGCTTTTTCAGTGAAATAGGCCAATGCTGCACATGCTTGTGCCTCGCTGTCGTAAACGGCATTAAACGCAATACTGCAATCGTTGTTATCCAACATAGAATCACCTTTTAAGCGGCAGGCATTATGTGCTTCTGCCGCTTTTTGTTGCATTGTTTTATGTGTTGTGTTCATCTTTGCCGTCCTTTGTTGTTTCGACACTTGTTTGCCTATTGACCGAAAAACATTCCCTTTGCAGGGAATAAGTGAGGTTATTATAGCAAGGTGCGGTAGAAAAAATTCGAGAAATTCTAACCGCACTTTTTCCTATAGGGGCGTATCACTTAAAGAGATGAGTAAATCACTTCTTCCAATTTTTTAGTGCGTCGGCAAACGCGTTACCCATTGCGCTGTTGTTGTGCGAATTGCGCTCTGAACGCTGTGTTTGCGAGCGCGGTTTGGTACTTAAAGTGCGGTTGGTTTTTTCGTTGTTTTTCACGGTACTTTCGTCTAACCGCATGGTCAGCGCAATACGCTTGCGTGCAACATCCACTTCCAATACTTTTACTTTCACCACATCACCGGTTTTTACCACTTGATGCGGGTCTTCCACGAATTTATCGGACAACGATGAAATATGCACCAAGCCATCCTGATGTACACCGATATCAACAAAAGCCCCAAAGTTGGTGACATTGGTAATCGTGCCTTCTAAAATCATACCTGCTTTCAGATCGGTGATTTCCTCCACGCCGTCCATGAAAACAGCAGTTTTAAATTCACCGCGCGGATCGCGTCCCGGTTTTTCCAGCTCTTTGAAAATATCTTGTACTGTCGGTAAACCGAACTGTTCATCAGTAAACTGCTTGGCATCCAATTGGCGTACAACGGAGGCATTGCCCATTAAGTCTTGAATGGATTGTTCGGTGGCACGCAGGATTTTTTCCACCACTGCATAGGCTTCCGGGTGGACACCGGAGGCATCAAGCGGATTTTTGCCATTAGTAATACGCATAAAACCGGCACACTGTTCAAAGGCCTTAGGCCCGAGGCGTGGTACTTTTTTCAACTGCTCCCGGCTGTCAAAACGACCGTTGTCATCGCGGTAAGCGACGATATTTTGTGCTAGCGTTTTGCTCATACCCGCCACCCGCGCCAACAATGCGACGGAAGCAGTATTCAAATCAACGCCAACGGCATTTACACAGTCTTCCACCACGGCATCCAGTTTACGCGCTAATTGGCTTTGGTTGACATCATGTTGATATTGCCCTACGCCGATAGCCTTCGGTTCGATTTTCACCAGCTCGGCAAGCGGATCTTGCAGGCGGCGTGCGATAGAGACCGCCCCCCGCAACGACACATCCAACTCAGGGAATTCTGCCGCTGCCAATTCGGAAGCAGAATACACCGACGCTCCCGCTTCACTTACCACGACGGTTTGCGGTTTATGTTCGCTGATTTCTTTAATCACTTCTTTGGCGAAACGTTCAGTTTCGCGTGAGGCGGTGCCGTTACCGATGGCAATCAGTTCTACATTGTGCTGTTTAATTAGCTTGTAAATACTGAGTTGCGCCGCATTCAGTTGTCCGGTGTGTGGATAAATGGTATCCGTGGCGAGCAGTTTTCCGGTGTTATCCACAACTGCCACTTTCACTCCGGTACGCAGTCCCGGATCTAGCCCCATAGTATTTTTCGCTCCCGCCGGCGCAGCCATTAAAAGTGCGCTTAGGTTGCGGGCGAAAACACCAATCGCTTCCTCTTCCGCCTTTTCGCGTAAAGCCCCCATCAATTCGGTTTCCAAATGTAGCGCTACTTTAATTTTCCATGTCCAGCTAATTACCTGTTCACGCCATTTGTCTGCCGCTTGATTAGCGAGGCGTACGCCTAAATGCTCGCGAATAATTTCTTCACAATAGCTGTGACGACTACTTTCTTCTGCATCGGGATCAGCGTTTAAGCCAAGTTGTAAAATGCCTTCATTGCGTCCACGGAACATCGCCAGTGCACGGTGAGATGGTACGTTGCGTAGCGGTTCCTGATGGTCGAAATAATCCTGGAATTTGATACCTTCCGCCTCTTTGCCTTCCAAAACGCGAGAAAAAATGACCGCACTTTGACTTAAATATTGTCGCACTTTCGCAAGCAGTGCGGCATCTTCGGCAAAACGTTCCATCAGAATATAACGTGCACCGTCTAACACTGATTTGATGTCGGCAAAGCCTTTCTCCGCGTTAATATAATCCGCGGCAGTAGTTTCAGGATCGTGATTCGGTTCGTTCCAAAGCAAATCCGCCAATGGCTCAAGCCCTGCTTCAACGGCAATTTGTCCTTTGGTACGGCGTTTCGGTTTATACGGCAAATATAAATCTTCCAGCTCCGTTTTGCTTTCGGTCTGCAAGATTTTGTCGCGTAGCTCATCGGTGAGTTTGCCCTGTTCTTCAATGGATTTCAAAATGGTTTGGCGGCGCTCTTCCAGTTCACGAAGATAAATTAAACGGGTTTCGAAATGGCGCAATTGCGTATCGTCCAGCCCACCGGTGACTTCTTTACGATAACGGGCGATAAACGGAATGGTATTGCCGTCGTCAAGCAGTTGAATGGCGGCGAAAATTTGATTTGGCTGCACGTTCAGTTCGGCAGCGATGGTTTGACTGATTTGTTGATTTAACATTGTGTTACTTCTTACTATTGAAAAATTCCGCATAGGATACTGGTTTTCGACAAGCGGCTCAAATTTTTGTTCCTTTTAGGGTATAATTTCGCGCAATTTAGGAAGGATTTTTTATGGCAAAATCAAATTACATTACCAGAGAAGGTTGGAATATACTGGATCAGGAACTGAAATTTCTCTGGAAAGAGGAGCGTCCGAAAGTAACTCAAGCGGTGTCGGAAGCAGCCGCATTAGGCGATCGTAGCGAGAATGCAGAATATATTTACGGCAAACGGCGTTTACGTGAAATCGATCGGCGCGTGCGCTTTTTGATGAAACGGCTAGAAGTGTTACAAATTGTAGATTATCATGTGCGTCAGGAAGGCAAAGTGTTTTTTGGGGCGTGGATTGAATTGGAAACTGAAGACGGCGAACTGAAACAATATCGGATAGTCGGTTGCGATGAATTTGATCCTGCCAAAAATTGGATTTCTGTTGATTCGCCGGTAGCTCGTGCATTAATCGGTAAGGCGGTGGATGACGAAGTAAAAGTAGATACGCCATCGGGCAGAATGACGTTTTACGTGAATCGTATTTGGTATGAAAAATAAGCCAAAAACTGACCGCACTTTTACAAAACTCTTAATAAAATCGGCTGATACGCCGATTTTTTATTTAGTTTCTTTGCATAAGAACGTACAGCAATGAATGAAAGTGCGGTGAAAAAAAAGATTAAAATTACACTGAACAGTTCATTGTCAAAAAGTTGGCTGCTGATAAGGGTTGTGACTAAAATCGTTAATAAGGGCACGACATAAAGCAATAATGCCGATAACAGTAGGGAACGTTCGGATAATCCGATTTCGACCTGTTGTCCGGCTTTAAGCGGAGTGATAGTCGTAACCATGAAGATGTGTTCGCCAGGTTCCCCAGTCAATTCAGAAAGTGCGGTTGTTCCGCAGGCTGTTTTTGCACTACAGCTACCACATGCGCTTTGTGATTGGCATTTTACGGTGGCGATACCTTCTTGATAGGCAATTACTACGCCCTTTTCAGTCATCATAATCAGCTAACTCATTGTTTAAATTTAATATCTTGCACGATACGTTTTGCCGTACTGACAGGTATCTGACCGATGAGAGTAATTTCCTTACCGTTCATATTTTCGCTATAAATGGTGTTTGCCCCTTGTCGCCAGACATTCTCTTGTTCTGTCGGCAGAATACTGTTGGAAACATACAACGTAAAGGAAAACAAGCCATCACTGAATAGGCGACTTTCAATCACATTACCGGAGCTTTCTTCCGTTTTAGTATCTTCATTTATTAGAGTGAAACCTTGCGGCAACCAACTTGTATCCCACTCTTTGATGGTTTTTGTTGCGGTTTTTTTATCGGCTAATAAAGGCGGAAAAGGCATTTTATTCAGATAAACGGGTAGTTCGTTTAATTCATCGCCGAGATAAAAATTCACTACGCGGAACTGTTCAAGCAGGTTACCATCACGATCTAACATATCGCTGCGTAGTAATAAATGATTTTCCTCATCAATAAAAATAATATATTGATACCGAAAGTTATCTTTCGGCAGAATTTTTACCGTTTGCACCAAGCGATCCGCAACACGGTTACGTCCGCTTTTAACAAAGTCATAATATTGGGCTAGTTGCTCGAAATTACCATACAAAATGCTTGGAAGGCTATCTACAATACGGTTGGAGTTAATCGTAAAGGGTTGATAATTGCCTTGAAAATAGCTAATCAGGTTATTGCGTTGGATGATTTCCTGTTTCACTCCGTCTAGTGTAGTCAATTGGGCATAAACAGTATCATTCTGATATAAATGACGATAGCGCCACGCATCTATGCTGACGGGACCGGTTTGCACGAAAACCAATTCATAATTAAGTTGTTTGTTAGCTTTCGCCATTTGTTCAACTAACTGCTTAGCCGATAACTCTTGCGTCGCCGAAACGGAAGCCGGAAACATAGCCAACAGTGGCACAGAGAAAAGTGCGGTTAAAAGAAACAACGTTTTTCGCATAATTTAAAATTCCGTGTAAACAAATTCACCACCAAAAATGGTGGTGAACAAAATATTCATTAATAGCGTTATTTGCCTTGTTGCGTTTGATTATCCGCATAAATACGGCGTTGTAATTCATAATTTTGCAACATTACACCAATGCGTTTGTTTTTCTGTTCAAGCTGCTCTGTTGTCACAACGTCTTTTGCAGGCGCATTATAACTGACCTCTTGAACTCCGCTATTAAACGGCGAAGTTTGTAACACCGGCACATCTTTTTGAGCACTACCGCCGACGTTAAATGATTGCACTCCCCACACTGCTACTAAACAAACCGCTGCTGCTACGCCGATTTGGGCAAGAGGGAATAACAAACTACGCATTTTTTGCATAAACGGTAGTTTTTCCGCCTCTTCCGGTGTTGGTTGGGAAACCTGAATAACCGGCTCCGCATCAATTAATGCAGACATTTTTGCCGTAAAATCAGTGCCTAAAATTACTTCGCTTTCGTCACGAATTACGGAACGGACCATATGATAGTTTGTCCAGCTTTGTTGTAGCTCGACATCTTGACATAATTTTGCAGTAAATTCGTTACTTACTTGTTCACCATCAATATATGCTGAAAGTAACTCTTTTTGCATTATACACCTCAGAGTTGTGTTTTTTTAACTAATCATTAACGTTGAATCAATGGGTTGATTTTACTTTCTAAAATCTCGCGCGCTCTAAAAATTCTTGAACGCACCGTACCGACAGGACAATCCATAATATCGGCGATTTCTTCGTAACTCAATCCTTCAATTTCGCGTAGTGTTATTGCTGTTTTCAATTCTTCCTGCAAACCGTTTATAGTATCAAATACGATTTGCTTCAATTCGGCGGATAACATCAAATTTTCCGGAGTTTCCACATCCCGTAAATTACCGCCTGCATCATAAGTTTCCGCTTCTTCCGCCAGAATATCTTCATTTGGTGGGCGACGCCCTTGAGCGGTTAAATAATTTTTTGCCGTATTAACGGCAATTCGGTAAAGCCATGTGTAGAAAGCGCTTTCGCCACGGAAAGACTCAATTGAGCGATACGCTTTAATGAAGCTTTCCTGTACAACATCAGGAATATCATTACGTGGCACATAACGGGTTAAAAGCCCGGCTACTTTATTTTGATAGCGGGAAACCAACAAATTAAAGGCTTTTTTATCTCCCTGCTGTACTCTTTCTACCAAAGCCTGATCTGTTAGCTGTTCAGCCATATAACCTCTTATATCAGCTCCAATATCCAAGACAGCAAGCTCCTGTACTGGGTTAGAGCACTTGATTTAGAAAAAGTTCAAAAATTTAAAACGGTCACCCAAATTTTTATTATTCGCTTAAACCCAGGCTGAGTTGGATATGGGCAATCATTTGTTGTAATTCGTCATCGGGTGCTGCCACGCGGTTAAAAAACCAAGAAAAAAGTTGTAGATCGGTACACGCCAATAGCCGTACAAAAACCGCTTTCTGTGGTTCGGACAAATCATCAAAGTGTTGCCGAAAAAACGGCATAATCACATTATCCAATTCCAACATTCCGCGTCGGCAATCCCATTCAATGCGGAATTTATTGTATTTGTTATCCTCTGCCATTTTTTTATCCCTTAATTTAGGTAAAACATTATAGCGGGAAATTTTAAAAAAAATAGCGAAAAAACGACCGCACTTTTCTCTATTTATTTTTTGTTCGTACCCATAAATCCGCATACTTCACGAAAGTCGAGTGGGCGGAGAGAATGGCGAGCAGGAAGCCTTGTTTGCCATCTAAAAAACCGGCTTTCAATAGATACATTTTTATAAAACAGCCAAGCCCATGTGTTACCCCGTCAAACAAGGTAGCGGTTTTACCGGCGTTGGCTTTTTGGGTAGCCCAGGCTTTTGCATAACTCGCCGATTTTACAAGATAATGATGAATATCTTTATAGGTGTAATGATACAGGTCACCGGTTAATTTTATTACTGTAGCATGAGCGGGATAATGTACTCTTTCGTGCACCAGTTCGTCTCCGTAGCGAGCAAATTCGGTTTTATATAAGCGTACGACATAATCGGGATACCAACCTGAATGGTAAATTTTCCGTCCGAACACTTCGCTTAAACGCGGAATTTGATAGACCGTATTTTCTTGATTTTTTTCCACCGCACTTTGAATAGAGCGGCGTAATTCGTCGCTGACCCGTTCATCCGCATCCAACCACAGCACATAATCACCGGTCACATATTGTTGTGCCAGTTGGCGTTGTTTGCCGAAGCCTTGCCAGTCGCTGTTTTCATAGAATTTGGCATGGTAATTTAAGGCGATTTCTTTGGTGTTGTCAGTGCTGCCGCTGTCTAAAATCACGATTTCATTAACCCAGTCTTTAACGGTTTCTAAGCATTGGGCGAGATCTTGCGCTTCATTTTTGACAATCATGGCGACGCTGATAGTTGGCATATCGGTATCCTTTTAAGTAAATTTTCGTCATTCTAACATAGAAAAATAAGCGAAAAAATGACCGCACTTTTGATAGCCAAAATCGGCAAACAAAGCTATAATTAATTCTTTTTTTATCAACAAGTAAACAAAAAGGAAGAGCAAAATGGGCTTAGAAAATGTACCTGCTGGCAAAGCATTACCGGATGATATTTATGCTGTAATTGAAATTCCGGCGAATTCCGATCCGATTAAATATGAAGTGGATAAAGAAACCGGCGCGGTGTTTGTTGACCGTTTTATGGCGACGGCAATGTTTTATCCGGCAAACTATGGCTATGTAAATAATACGCTTTCTTCTGACGGTGACCCTGTGGATGTGTTAGTGCCGACACCGTATCCGTTACAACCCGGTGCAGTGATTCGTTGTCGTCCGGTCGGCGTGTTGAAAATGACCGATGAGGCAGGTGGCGATGCAAAAGTAATTGCAGTTCCACACAGTAAATTAACGAAAGAATATGATCACATTCAAGATGTGGGTGATATCCCGGCATTGTTAAAAGCGCAAATTCAGCACTTCTTTGAAAGTTATAAAGCATTAGAAGCGGGAAAATGGGTTAAAGTTGAAGGCTGGGGCGATGTAAACGAAGCCCGCAAGGAGATTTTAGAGTCTTTCGAGCGCGCTAAAAAATAATT
>CAJPST010000001.1 GCA_905373425.1 uncultured Mesocricetibacter sp. | reverse complement strand
CCCGAAACCCGCCACGGACAGCTTATGCTTAAAAACCCTCAAGTCACGGGAACGATTATTCACGAAACGGCAGCTGTCGCAAAATTACAAGGCATCCAATTTATTGGCGAAATTAGCGAATTAAAAACAGCGGAAAAACAAACCGCACTTGATCTCTATTACGCCCGTTTTCCTTACTCGCGCGTCATGCAATCGCCTGTGTGGCAGATTGTGTTAAACGAAGTAAAATTTACCGATAACACCCTCGGATTTGGTAAAAAGTTGTTGTGGGAACGTAACCCCTTAGGCTAAAACAGCCTTTCCACCTGCACTTGCTGATACATGAATAGCCGTAATCGTCAACATTATACGGGGGCGAATTAGCCCCTCACGACATTATTACCTACCGCATTATTCGTTTGATTCCACTTTTTGAACGCTTAATTTTGCCGTTTCAAACTCGTTATGCAATAACTCCACGCTCGGCGCAGTTTTATTGGCTCTCGCCGAAATATCCTTAAAACGCTCCACTTTGCCAAGTAGCCCCTGTTGTCCGGCTAAGGCGGTAACCGTGCTGTTGTAATGACCGCTTGCAGCGGAAAGCGTATTACCGAGCTTCGCCAAGCGTTCTGCCACCAAACAAATCTGATTATAAATTTCGCCTGCTCTTTCGCTGATTTCACGCGCCTGCGCATTACCCCGCTCGAGTCGCCACAGATTTGCCACCGTACGCAAAATCGGCATTAAGGTGGTATGCGACACCAAAATCACATTTTTTTCATAGCCAAAATTGAATAATTGCGTATCCGCCTTCATCGCTTCAATATAAGCAGCCTCAACGGCAATAAACATTAGGACAAAATTCGGACTGCGCACACCAATTAAATTACTGTAATCTTTCTGTGATAAATCATTAATGTGATTGCGAATAGCTTTAATGTGCTCGCGCAAAAAGTTCTGCCGTGTGATTTCGTCGTTACAGTTGACCGCACTTTCATAGGCAACCAGTGACATTTTGCTGTCAATAATCAAATGCTTATCATCCGGCAAATTAACCACGAAATCGGGCAGGTTGCGCTTACCTTCCCCATCTTTAAAATGCGTTTGTGCTACATAATGCTCGCCTTTTGTCAGCCCGGCCAACTGTAAGGCACGTTCCAGTTGCACTTCCCCCCAGTTACCAAGTGTTTTTTTATCACCCTTCAGTGCAGATGTGAGATTATTCGCTTCCTGCGACATGGAAAGCCCAATTTCCAGCACTTTCTTAATTTCTGCCTCCAGCCCTGCATTGCCTTTTAAAGCTTCCGAATGAATTTCATTAACGCGTTTTTGAAAGCCGTCAATCTGCTCGCGGAACGGTTTAAGTAGCGTATCCAACGCAGTTTGATTAGACTGACTGAAACTGCGGCTTTTTTCTTCTAAAATCTGATTTGCCAAATTCTGAAATTCGGTACTAAGCTGCTGCTTGCTTTGCTCAAAGGTTTGCTGTTGTTCGGCAAAATGCTTTTCTTTTTCGCTTAACGTAGCTTTTAGCTCTGCCAGCTCTTGCGTAAGTGCGGTCAGTTTTTCTAATGTTTTTTCCATCTCGCGTTCTTTTCGCTCCAAGGTTTCACGGCTTTCCAACAGCTGCCGTTGCAACCCTTCTGCCTGCGCCGAGACTTCACCAAAGCGACCACGAAGTGCGGTAAAATTTTCCGTTGTTTTGTTGAAGTGGGCTTGTTCTTGCTCTAATTCTGTTTGCAACGTGTGTAATTTCTCATCACGCTCTGATAGGCGGATTTGTAGCCCTTCCGTTGTTGTTTGTGCTTTTACCACAGCTTGATCTAACTGATTCTTTACCTGTCGCAAATGTTCGTATTTTTCTACCAACAGATTGAAATCCAAAACGGCTTTATCTAAATCCTGTTGCAACTCCAACACATCACGCTTACGTTTTGCCAAGCCAAACAGCAATAAAATACAGCATACCGCTAAACAAAGTGCGGTTAAAAAATAGGGGTTTTTAACAAGTTCCTGCATAATAATTCCTTTGTTGATTTAAAAATGAGTATAACGCAAATTTTGCCTGTTTTAAGGGATTTTAATTTCAAAGAAATAAGGTATTATTTTCTCAAATCCATTTCATTTGTTTAAAAACCCATGCTCAAGAAAATTCTTTTTATTACTTTTGCTCTCTCAATAGCTATATTTCTATGGTTTGCCGCTTTTTATTTCATACAAAAAGGGAATGAACTGGCGCGCTTTGCCAATGAGCCGGCAGAAATTGCAGATGTCTATGCTGCCGGCCGGCCGGCTCATTTTGAAACAGTCGGCAAATCGGGCAAGTGGCATCGAGGCGATGTTCAATTTATGGCAGAAGGAAATCGTCCTATTGTGTTAAAAGCATATCCGGTCAATACCGCGGAACGTGATATTTTAATGACCGGTGGCAGCATAAAACGGCAATATTTGGTGGCTGAACCGCAGATAATAAAAAGACTTGATCCCGAAGATGACAGTTTTATGGAATATGCAATGGCAGCCGTTTTCTTTGCTTGTTCACTCCTCTCTTTTTGGGCATTATTTGCCGTTTTCGGTAGAAAACCTAAACAGATTGAACCCAGTAGTTAAATGGGGTTGAATAGAATTTATAAGATTCTATTCATGTTTTAAAAAGCTTAGAATTAGCATAAAATGTCTTGATTATTTTTATTGCTCAGGAGTTACAAATATGAAAAAACTGATGTTTGCCACCTTATGTGCCGGCGTATTATTGTCAACCGGTTGTGCCACTGAAGGTTCACGCGCCATCGAACCAACCAAAACCGATGCTTCCGCAACCGCTGCAACCTATCGGGGAGCGAAATCTGCTATTGCGGTAGGTAAATTCGACAATAAGTCCAGTTACCAAAACGGTATTTTCTCTGACGGTGAAGATCGTTTGGGAAATCAATCAAAAACTATTTTAATGTCGCATTTACAACAAACCGGACGTTTCAGCGTACTGGATCGCACTAATATGAGCGAAACTGCAGCAGAAGCGAAAATCAAAGGCCAACAACAGAAGCTAAAAGGGGCAACTTATATTGTCACCGGCGATGTCACCGAATTCGGGCGCAAAACAGTGGGAGACCATCAATTATTCGGTATTTTAGGACGCGGTAAAAACCAAATCGCTTACGCTAAGGTGACACTGAACGTGGTGAATGTGAATACTTCCGAGGTGGTTTATTCCGTACAAGGGGCGGGCGAATACAATCTCTCTAATCGTGAAGTGTTAGGTTTCGGCGGTACAGCAGGCTATGATGCCACATTAAATGGAAAAGTCTTGGATCTGGCTATCCGAGAAGCAGTTAATCGTTTGGTAACCGGCATTGAATCAGGTCAATGGACGCCATCTCGCTAAATTAGCAAGTTAAGGAACCGATTATGAAATTAAATTTAAAATGCGGCGTATCAATATGCGCAGTATTATTGCTCTCGGCCTGTGGTAGCAACCGCAGTGATCACGGGTTATATTATTGGGGCAATTACACCGATGTGGTGTACAGTTATTATGAAGAAAATGGCGATTACGCTAAACAGGAGGCGGCGTTGTTGCAAATTATTGCGGAGGCAAAAGAAAGCGGCAAACAGGTCGGTCCGGGGGTATACGGCCAACTTGGTCTGGTGCAGTTAAAACAAGGTAAAAACGCCGAAGCGCGCGAGTCCTTCCGTCAAGAACAGACACTATATCCGGAATCCGGCGTGTTTATGCAATTTTTACAGAAAACCAAGAAATAACAGAATAAACGGAGAAAGATGATGAAAAAATTAAGTATTTTATTCTCGGTCGCGTTTATTTTGTTGCTTACGGGCTGTGTACAAAAGCGCTCTGAACCTTACGATTATTCGGCGTTAATAGAAAGTAAGCCAAAGTCTATTTTAGTTGTTATGCCGACCAACAGTTCCCCGGATGTTAAAGGCAGCACAAGTGTGCTGGCAAGAGCTACGGTTCCATTGGCAGAATTGGGATATTATGTCTATCCGGTGGCGTTAGTGGATGAAACCTTTAAACAAAACGGATTGACCGATGGCAACGCGATCCAGTCCGCCAGCATTAAAAAGATCCGCGAGATTTTCGGTGCCGACAGTATTATGTACCTTGATGTCGTACAATATGGCTCCAGCTACCGGGTGTTTGATAGCATCACGACGGTTGAAGTGAAAGGTAAACAGGTAGATTTACGTAATGGCAAGACCTTATGGGAAGGGCAATATTTAGCAACTGAAGGAAATAATGTCAACTCCAACAACGGGTTGGCGCAAATCCTTATTACCGCAGTCAGTCAAGCTGTTAATACCGTTAATGACAAAGGCTATACGATCGCTGCACCGGCAGTTTACGGGCTCTTTCACTCAGGTGACCGAGGTGGCTTATTGCATGGTCCCCGCTTACCTAAAGTAAACAGCGTGGCAAAATAGCTCGAAAACCGACCGCTCTTTAGCATATTTTAACGGCAGGTTGAAGTATTTGGAGTAATGTTTCCGATACATCAACCGCCTTAATTTATTCCTCCAAGCTATATTCCGCGAAGGGAAAATCATCATGAATACGCCGTTGTTTCAACACCGTAAACGACAAGAACACTGCCCACAATGCGGTTCGACCTTGCAAATTCGGCAGGGTAAAAGCGGCTTATTTTTAGGTTGTTCCGCCTATCCTGCCTGCGACTATTTAAAACCATTGCAACCACAACAAGAAACCAAAATTATCAAAGAACTGGAACAAACCTGCCCGCAATGCGGACATAACTTGTTATTAAAACAAGGGAATTTTGGTATGTTTATCGGTTGTAGCAACTACCCTGCCTGTCATTTCATTGTGCATGAAGAAGTCGAAACCGCAGGGGAAAGCCTGCCCTGCCCCGAATGCGGTCAGGGTGAGCTGGTGGCGCGACGCGGGCGACAGGGTAAATATTTTTACGGTTGCAACCGTTACCCGCAGTGTAAATTCACTTTGCCACAAGAACCTCATGCTATACCTTGCCCCCAATGTGGCTATCCGCTAAGTCATTTAAAAAACAACGCAAAAAACGACCGCACTTTTATCTGCGCCAATAAAAGCTGTCGGCATATCTTTGAAATAGAATCATGAAGCTAACCGAAATTGTCGAAAAACTAAAACAAAATCAAGTGGTCGCTTATCCGACAGAAGCTGTGTTTGGATTGGGCTGTAATCCGTTCAGCCAAAGTGCGGTGGAAAATCTGCTGATTTTAAAACAACGTCCATTAGAAAAAGGACTGATTTTAGTCGCACCCGAGTTGAAGTTTTTATTGCCGTTTATTGATGAAAGCAAGTTACAAAGCGAGCACTGGCAACGACTACAAGTACAATACGAACGTCCTATCACTTGGGTTGTGCCGGCTCATTCAGAGGTGCCGACATTTCTTACCGGGCGGTTTAACAGTATAGCCGTGCGCCTATGCCGTCATCCGGCCGTGCAAATGTTATGCGAACAAACAGGATTCGCGCTCACTTCCACCAGTGCCAATTTAAGCGGAGCGCTACCATGCCAAACCGCCGACGAAGTGCGGTCGCAATTTGGGCTAAATTTTCCCGTACTGGATATGTGTGTAGGTAGTGCCAATAAACCTTCAGAAATTCGGGATCTTTTCACACAACAGGTTTTAAGGTCAGGGTAAATGAAAACAATCTTACAGGTTAACGAACAAATCTGTTTAAGGCAGATTGAACTTGCCGATGCCGAACGAATTTTCACCATAATTGATGAAGAGCGTGATTATTTCGGACGTTGGTTACCGTTTGTTGCAAAGACAAACCGCGTTGAAGATACGCAAAATTTTATTCGTTCTTTAAGCCCGCAGGAACAGACATTTACCATTCGCTTGTGCAGAGAAACAGTTGGCGTAATCGGCTTGTACGCTGTAGATAGCGACAACCTAAAACTGGAAATCGGCTATTGGCTCAAGCCATCGGTACAAAAACGCGGCATTATGACAAGTTCGGTCATCACATTAATAAACTACCTGTTTCAGGATTTACACTTTAATTGTGTCCGCATAAAATGCGAAGCGGAGAATCTGCCTAGCAGACGAATTCCCGAACGCTTGGGATTTGTTAAAGAGGGTATCGAACGGCAAGGATCCTTGCTACCCAATAACAAATTTGCCGATTTAGTTATTTATAGCCTTCTGGCAATCGAGTGGGATAACAAAAAAGGAAACCGATAATGGACAAATATGCGGTATGGGGTAATCCAATTGCGCAGAGCAAATCCCCACAAATTCATAAAATCTTTGCCGAGCAAACTGCACAACAGATGGAATATATCGCTATTTTGGGCGATGACCAGGATTTTGAACAGCAACTGAAACAGTTTTTTGCCGAAGGAGGGAAAGGTTGCAATATCACCGCCCCATTTAAAGAGCGGGCTTATCGGGAGGCCGATCTGTACAGTGACCGCGCCTTAATGGCGCAAGCCTGTAACACACTGAAAATACTGAACAATGGACAGCTTTATGCGGATAACACCGATGGTGCCGGATTGGTGAGCGATTTGCAACGGTTAGGTTGGCTAAAACCCCAACAATCCGTTTTAATTTTGGGTGCGGGAGGCGCAACCAAAGGCGTTCTATTGCCATTATTGCAAGCACAACAAAACATCACTATTTCTAACCGCACTTTAAGTAAAGCACAGGAACTGGCGGATAAATTCGCACAACACGGCGTAATCCAAGCCGTAGAATTGGCGCACATTCCAGTGCAAAAATTCGACATTGTAATCAACGCCACCTCATTGGGCTTACAAGGAAAAACCGTCGATATTCAACCGGATATCCTACGTCTGGCTGGTGCGGTTTATGATATGCAATATGCTAAAGGTATGGATACACCCTTTGTGGCTTGGAGTAAAAATTTAGGCGTAAAAAACCTTAGCGATGGCTTCGGTATGTTAGTGGGACAGGCGGCACATTCATTTTATCTGTGGCGTGGAATCATGCCGGATGTAACACCTTTATTGCAGGCTGATTTTAAATAATGCCATTTGTCTAACGATATCACAATTCAACTCTTCCCATGATGACAACCGTGATTTTTCACTCGAATTTTGAACTGCTATCAAAGTACGATTGACAAAGTTATCCTTGTCATCATGCGGAGCTTATCTATCCTTGGTTTATCTGCTCTATAAGGAAATTTTTAGAATTTTCAAAATTAGCGACATATTCTAATAATTTCTCTAACTTTTTACCCTTAAATGTAGTATTTTTTCATTTTTATGTGTTTTGTTGTTAGATATATTGAAATTTCATGTAGAATAAAACTGATTTATAACGATAAAAAGGTATTTAAAAGATGAATCAATCCACATTAAAAGAACTCACATTCCGCGGAATGTTATTGGGGGCGTTGATTACGGTACTCTTCACCGCATCGAACGTGTATTTAGGATTAAAGGTCGGGCTTACTTTTGCTTCGTCAATTCCTGCTGCCGTGATTTCTATGGCTGTGCTAAAAATGTTTCCAGGTTCTAATATCCTTGAAAACAATATGGTGCAAACGCAAGCCTCATCTGCCGGAACATTATCTTCCGTTATTTTCGTATTACCGGCGATGCTAATGATGGGTTACTGGCAAGGTTTTCCATTCTGGCAAACATTATTGATTTGTACCGCAGGGGGAATTTTAGGAGTAATTTTTACTGTTCCTCTACGCCATGTGATGGTGGTCAAAAGCGATTTGCCTTATCCTGAAGGCGTCGCGGCCGCAGAAATTCTTAAAGCTGGAAACGATCACGGGGCCGGAACAGGAATTAAAGAAATTGCTACAGGCGGCGTGATTGCTGCCACAGTCGGTTTTTTAACCAACGGACTTCGCGTGATTGCCGATAGTGCAAGTTTATGGTTTAAAGGGGGCAATGCAATTTTCCAAGTGCCAATGGGTTTTTCCTTGGCATTATTAGGTGCAGGTTATTTGGTCGGAATGATTGGCGGCTTAGCCATTTTGCTTGGCACTTTCTTCGCTTGGAGCATCGCCGTGCCATATTTTACCGCTTCTGCACCTATGCCTGTTGACGGTGATATGATTGCTTACGCCAGCAATATTTGGCGAACTAAAGTGCGCTTTATTGGTGTAGGCACTATCGGTGTGGCGGCGATTTGGACGCTGTTGATTCTGATGAAACCGATGTTACAAGGAATGGCACAATCTCTCCGCGCACTAAAAGATCCAAACGCGCCGAAAAACGACCACACTTCTCAGGATTTATCACCTAAGACCATGATTTATACCGTGTTAATCAGCACCGTATTAATTGTGCTTGCGCTTTATAGCTTCCTACAACCTGTGACTATCGAACCTGGTGTCGCAGTTATTCTGATTGCCGTATGTACTCTGCTCGCCGCAATCATTGGGTTCTTTATTGCAGCTGCGTGCGGTTATATGGCAGGTTTAGTAGGTTCTTCCTCTAGCCCGATTTCAGGTATCGGTATCATCTCTATTGTGATCACATCATTAGTTTTAATGATAATCGGCAACAGCACGGGCTTGCTGGATACGCAAGAAGGACAAAAATTCCTTACTGCATTAACCATTTTTACCGGCTCTATCGTGATTTGTATTGCGGCTATTTCTAATGACAACCTGCAAGACCTGAAAACCGGTTATCTGGTGGAAGCTACGCCTTGGCGCCAACAATTTGCCTTAATTATCGGTGTTGTCGTCGGTGCATTCGTAATTGCTCCTGTATTGGAAATTCTCTATCACGCGTACGGTTTCGCAGGAGCTATGCCACGTGACACGATGGATCCGTCACAGGCACTTTCCGCACCACAGGCAACATTGATGATGACTATTGCAAACGGTATCTTCTCCGGCAATCTTGAATGGAGCTATATTTTCTTCGGTATCGGTTTAGGAGTAGTCTTAATTATCATTGATTCCGTACTGAAAAAATCTTCCGCTAATCGCTTTGCATTACCGGCTCTTGCCGTTGGTATGGGCATCTATCTGCCACCGACAATCAATGCACCGCTCATAATTGGTGCAACACTGTCCTGGCTGATTAACCGCCACATCGAAAATTACGCTATCCGTAATGGAAAAGATAAAGAAGAACTGAAGAAAAAAGCGGAACGTTACGGCACGCTATTTGCCGCCGGTTTAATCGTTGGCGAAAGCCTTATCGGTGTTCTACTAGCTTTCATCATTGCCGCATCGGTTACCTCCGGTGGTTCCGACGCTCCGTTAGCATTAGAGTTAGAAAACTGGGGAAGTGCTGCCGAAATAATCGGCTTACTGGTGTTCTCAACCGGAGCAGGTATTTTTGCCTTGCGCGTGCTGAAAGCTAAAAAATAGCCTGATTTCTGTCCAATAATTCGATAAAGTGCGGTCAATATTTTTCAACTTTTGAAAATAGTAAAAAAATGACCGCACTTTTTTCATTTCAGGCTATAATTTTTCACTCAACCCAATGACGTTTTTCCGTTTTTGCCAAAGCATCAAGAGTTTCAACATTCGGCATATTTGGTTAAAAACAAGGTTGATTGATGATACAAAAAGGACATTACAGTGAAAATAATTATTCTTGGCGCGGGACAAGTCGGCATAACCTTAGCGGAAAGCCTGGTCAGCGAAGATAACGATATTACATTAGTTGACAATGAGTTGGCTCGTTTGTCGACACTGCAGGATAAGCATGATTTACGCGTGGTCACAGGTTCAGCATCATCGCCAAAAACTCTACGAGAAGCTGATGCGCTCGACGCTGATTTGTTGGTGGCGGTTACCAGTTCCGACGAAATCAATATGGTGGCGTGCCAAATTGCCTACACCTTATTTAATGTGCCGACTAAAATTGCGCGGATTCGCAATGCCGAATATTTACGTGAAAAAGATAAACTGTTCAATCCGGATGTAATCCCCATAGACCATATTATTTCACCGGAGAAATTGGTCACCGAAGACATTGTACGCTTAATTAATTATTCCGGGGCATTGCAAGTCGGACATTTTGCCGATAAACAGATTAGCCTTGTTGTATGTAAAGCCTATTACGGTGGTCCTTTAGTCGGTTATGCTATCTCTGCATTGCGCGAACATATGCCACACATAGAATGTCGTATTGTGTCGATTTCACGGCAAGATAAAGCCATTCGTCCTCAAGGCTCAACTATTATTGAAGCCGGCGATGAAGTAACTTTTATCTGCGCCACTATACATATCAAAGCAATAATGAGCCAGTTACAGAGACTGGAAAAGCCTTATAAACGAATTATGATCGCGGGTGGCGGAAATGTTGCAGCCGGCGTGGCAAAATTATTGGAAGACAATTGCACCGTTAAGCTTATTGAACGTAATTCTGCCCGCGCGACACAACTTGCCGAGCAACTATCCAAAACCTTGGTCTTCTGTGGTGATGCTTCCGATCAATCCTTACTATTTGAAGAACACATTGAAAAAATTGATGTTTTTATCTCACTGACTAGTGATGACGAAGCCAATATTATGGCGGGGTTACTCGCTAAGCGATTGGGGGCTAAAAAAGCGATGGTGCTAATTCAACGAATGGCATACATTAGCTTAATTCAGGGCGGAACTATTGATATTGCGGTCTCTCCACAACAAGCAACGATTTCTGCTCTACTCGGATATGTCAGAAAAGGAGACATTGGCAGTGTCGTATCACTGCGTCATGGAATTGCAGAAGCACTAGAAGTGATTGTTCATGGTGATAGTTCCACTTCAAATGTCATCGGGCGAAAAATTGGCGAATTACGTTTACCTCCGAGTGCAATTATCGGAGCAATCCTGCGTAATAACGAGGTAATTATTGCCAAAAAGCAGATTATTATTGAAGAAAATGATCATGTTGTCATTTATTTAAATGATAAAAAACAAGTACCCGAAATAGAGAAATTATTCCAACCGAGTGCATTTTTCATTTAGAGAATTGTAAAAAAACTATACAAATTAAATTAATTAAATATAATAGGGGCGCTTTTTTATTTGCATATTATGTGGTATTTCGCCTCTGATGCCTGATATTACTAATATGCCATTTAAATATTCGAAAAAAGTTTCATTTTCAATCGTTTAAATAAGGAGTAACTTTATGAGTTTTATTAAAGAGTTCCGTGAATTTGCAATGCGCGGTAATGTTGTTGATATGGCAGTGGGTGTGATCATCGGTGGTGCATTTGGTAAAATCGTCAGCTCATTGGTCGGCGATGTGGCAATGCCGGTCTTAGGTATTTTAACCGGTGGTGTTGATTTCAAAGATTTAAAAATCACTCTGGCGCAAGCGGTCGGCGAAACACCTGCCGTCACGCTGAACTACGGTGCATTCATTCAAAACGTATTTGATTTCATTATTATTGCGTTTGCAATCTTCATGATGGTGAAAGCATTAAATAAATTAAAGAAAGAACAACCGAAAGAGGAAGCAGTACCAGAACCTTCCGCAGAAGAAAAATTATTGACAGAAATCCGCGATTTGCTGAAAAAATAATTTTAGTAAAATAAGGATATATCCTTAAAAAAACCTTCCCAAAGTAAACTAGGGAAGGTTTTTTAATTGCGCTGAATCAGCCTAAGAAATACTGATATGCAGGACTTTGCGTCACATCCTGATAAACATAGCCGAGTTTTTCCAAATAAAGGTTAAGATTTGCTAAATCCTTCTCATCCGTTTGGAAACCAGCAAGTACGTTACCGTAATCGGCTCCGTGTGCACGATAGTGAAACAATGAAATATTCCAATGGGTGCCAAGAGTTTCAAGGAACTTCAATAACGCTCCTTTTTGCTCCGGAAACTCAAAACTAAACAACCGCTCTTTTTGATTGCTTGAAGCACGTCCGCCGATCATATAACGAATATGGCTCTTTGCCACATCATCATTGGATAAATCCATGACATCATAGCCGCCTTGTTGTAGCTGTCGAATAATCTCATTCTTCTCACTTTCACCGCTGATACGCACACCAACGAAGATGCAAGCCTGTTTTTCATCCGCATAACGATAATTAAATTCTGTCACCGCTCGACTACCTAAAATATGGCAGAATTTCAAAAAGCTACCTTTTTGTTCCGGAATAGTGACCGCAAGCAATGCTTCATGCTTTTCACCAATTTCACAACGTTCTGATACATAACGCAAGGTATGAAAATTAAGATTGGCGCCGGACAAAATATTAACTAATGTTTCACCTTTAATCCGGTGCTGCTTCACATATTTCTTCAACCCTGCTAAAGACAGAGCTCCTGACGGTTCCGCCACTGCACGTACATTCTCAAACATATCTTTCATCGCCGCACAGATCTCATCACCGTCCACCAGTACTACATCATCCACATATTGTTTACATATGCGAAAAGTCTCATCGCCAATACGCTTCACCGCCACACCGTCAGCAAACAAACCGACACGTTCCAAATCAACCGGTTTTCCTGCCTTTAGCGCCGCGTAAAGACAAGCGGAATCCTTACTTTCAACGCCGATTACTTTAATTTCGGGGAATAACTGTTTTACCAACACCGCTACGCCGGAAATCAAACCGCCACCGCCTACCGGTACGAAAATCCGGTCTATCCGACTGTTCTGTTGAAGCATCTCCATGCCAAGCGAGCCTTGCCCAGCAATGACAGCAGGATGATCAAATGGCGGAATAAAGGTCATATTCTTACTTGCAGACAGCTCAATCGCTTTTGCCTTAGCTTCATCAAAATTAGCGCCATGCAGTAACACCTCGCCACCAAAACCGCGTACAGCATCCACTTTAATTGACGGTGTATTTTGCGGCATCACAATCAGTGCTTTCAGCCCCAAATTCTTTGCCGATAAGGCTACGCCCTGCGCATGATTGCCCGCCGATGCGGCAATCACTCCCGCTTCTTTTTGCGCACGACTTAACCCTGCGATCATCGCATATGCGCCACGTAGTTTAAAACTATGTACCGGTTGACGATCTTCCCGTTTCACCCATATGTGATTTTCCAATCGCTCGGATAATTTCAACATTGGCTGCAACGGCGTAACCTGTGCAGCCTCATACACTTTTGAACTTAATACAGCGCGCAAATATTCTGCCCCGGAGGGTTGCGCGGATAAATCATGTGTCATTTTTTCTTCTCATTAAAAAACATCTTAAAAACCGACCGCACTTTTAATCTTCTCGTCTTCGGTTTAGTCTACAGCTTAGTCTTATCGCGTACCGCGCCTTTGTCAGCTGAGGTAGCAAAATGACCGTACAGTTTCAACGCAAAGGAAACTTCACGCTGACGGTTTGCAGGCTTCCAACCTTTAGCGTCCTGTTCGGCACGACGAGCAGCTAGTTCTTCATCGGATACCAATAATTGAATGGAACGACTCGGAATATCGATTGCAATTTTATCGCCATCGCGCACCAAACCGATGGTTCCGCCCGATGCCGCTTCCGGTGAACAGTGCCCAATAGACAAACCTGAAGTGCCACCGGAAAAGCGCCCATCGGTCAATAAAGCGCATTGTTTACCTAAACCGATGGATTTCAAATAGGTGGTCGGATACAACATTTCCTGCATTCCCGGCCCGCCTTTAGGCCCTTCGTAACGAATCACAACCACATGCCCCGCACGCACTTTACCGCCTAAAATACCGTTTACTGCATCTTCCTGGCTTTCAAATACAATGGCATCACCGGTAAATTTCAGAATGGACTCGTCCACGCCCGCAGTCTTAACGATACAGCCGTCAAGCGCGATATTCCCCGTCAACATCGCTAAGCCACCGTCTTGACTGTAAGCATGCGCTTTATTACGAATACAACCATTTTCACGATCAACGTCAAGGGTTTCCCAACGACAATCCTGTGAGAAGGCTTTTGTGGTGCGAATCCCCGCCGGTCCGGCACGGTAAAATTTGCGGATCGATTCATCTTGGCTCGTGGTAATATCGTATTTGGCAATTTGTTCCGCCAAAGTCATACCCAGTACTGTGTTAGTATTATCATGTAGCAAGCCGGCACGATTCAGTTCGCCGAGCAATGCCATAATACCGCCGGCACGATGGACGTCCTCAATATGATATTTCGGCGTATTCGGCGCAACCTTAGCAAGGCAAGGCACTTTACGGGAAATACGGTCGATGTCTGCCATGGTGAAATCCACTTCCGCTTCTTGCGCAACGGCCAATAAATGCAATACAGTGTTGGTAGAGCCGCCCATTGCCACATCCAAACTCATGGCGTTTTCAAAAGCATCGAAGGTCGCAATAGAACGTGGCAGCACAGAATAATCATCCTGCTCATAAAAACGTTTGGTAATAGCGACGATTTGACGGCCGGCTTCCTCAAATAGGAATTTGCGATCGGCATGAGTTGCCACACAAGTTCCGTTGCCGGGCAGACTTAATCCGAGCGCTTCGGTTAAACAGTTCATCGAGTTGGCGGTGTACATACCGGAACAGGAACCGCAAGTAGGACAGGCGTTTTTCTCAATCGCATCAACATGCTCATCCGATACGTTCTTATCTGCACTGTGCATCATCGCATCCACTAAATCCAGTTTAATGATTTGCTCGGAAAGTTTGGTTTTCCCTGCTTCCATCGGCCCACCCGATACAAATATTGCCGGAATGTTTAAACGCATTGCTGCCATTAACATTCCCGGAGTGATTTTATCGCAGTTGGAAATACACACCATCGCATCAGCACAATGAGCATTTACCATATATTCCACGCTGTCCGCAATCAAATCACGGCTTGGCAAAGAATACAGCATTCCATTATGTCCCATCGCAATCCCGTCGTCCACTGCAATGGTATTGAACTCCTTGGCAACCCCGCCCGCTTTTTCAATTTCGGCGGCAACCAGTTGTCCCATATCTTTCAGATGCACATGTCCCGGCACAAACTGAGTAAACGAGTTCACTACGGCGATAATCGGTTTACCGAAATCGCCCTCTTTCATTCCGGTTGCACGCCATAACGCACGTGCACCCGCCATATTACGACCTTGGGTAGATGTCGCTGAGCGTAGTTTTGGCATTGTTATATATTCTCCAAGTAAATTTTCGTTAAGGTTTTTTGTGTATGATTAATTTCTTCGTTAACTAAGACTGTCAAATCTCCCCTAGCCCCTCTTTGCTAAAGAGGGGGGCTTTAGCCATTAATTTTATTTGGCTCATTTATGTCTCATTTTATTGATATTTCAATATTAAATTTGCGAGACCATATTAAAATCTTCCAATGTATTCCCCTCTTTAGTAAAGAGGGGCTAGGGAAGATTTGGCAGAAGATAACACTGAGAAATTATTCAATAAAATTAAGTTTATAAATACAATTAGTTAGATAAGGGATCTATTGCTTGAAATGGTAATGTAATAATTGCTAATGGAATCATAAGAATAGCAACGCCGCCCCAAACAACAGCCATTGAAACGCCCTCTCTGGTTCCTTCATAATCAAATTTTGTTGATTTTTTATATTCAATAAAATTTGTTTTTAATGGTTTAGAGAGTTTTCCTTTCATCAAGATCTCATCTTTATTTTGAAGCTTTACAAGCTCACCATGACTTATTCCAAAAAATAAATCAGGATTTCCTTGAGAAGATTTATAAACATCAGGTTTATTAAATAAACTTTGTCTTTCTTTTTCAGTCAATTTTTTGCTATCAAGTTCAATAGATATAAATGCTTTAATTTTGTTATCTTCGCTATTTTTTTCAATTCGATCTATATGTGCTTCCTTAAAGGCTTTCATATCTTTAGAATTCAAAAAATTAATGAAATGCTGCACATCTTCAGATTTAGAAGAAGAGAATTGATAGCTATTTAAATCTCCTATGGCATAAATATTATTGTTTGCAATAAAAAAGGCTTGGATCACCTCTGTTTTTTTAGATATTTCTTCTTTATTGGTTGTACATCCAGAAACGAAGAAAACAGAAATAAAGAGGAAGATAATTTTTTTCATTATTTAATCTCCACCACATCATAAATTTTTTCCAACTGACTGACCAACAAAGCCAATGTGCGGTCAGATTTTACGGTGAATTTCAACCGCACTTTGTCGTTAATCAGTTGCATATCCATTTGAGTCACGGTGAAGCCACGGTGGCGGATGACGCGGAGAATGCGTTCCAACACTTCGGGGCGGTGTTGGGCGGTGAGTTCGATTTGGTGTTCCATGTGATTACTCCATACTTTCCAACATATCCACGTTGCACGCGCCCGGCGGCACTAAAGGCCACACGTTTTCGTCCTCATGAATACAAACGTGTAACAGATAGGCCTCTTCACTTGCCAGTAAACGATCCAGTGCGCCATTGACTTCATGCCCCTGCTCGATACGTTCACCTTTAATCCCGAAAGCGGAAGCTAACGTAACAAAATCAGGGTTGTCATCCAAAATCGTCGAGCTGTGACGACCATGGAAAAACAGCGATTGCCACTGGCGTACCATGCCGAGACGCTGGTTATCCATCAACACAATTTTGATCGGGGCTTTACCGCGTCTAATGGTGCCTAGTTCCTGAATGTTCATCATAATCGAACCATCGCCGGAAATTAAAATCACTTCATCTTGCGGACGCGCTTTTTTCGCACCTATTGCCGCGGGCAAACCGAATCCCATAGAACCAAAACCGGCGGAAGTAATATAGTTTTCAGGCGCGCAATGGCTCATGTGCTGTGCCGACCACATTTGGTGTTGCCCTACATCGGTCACAACTACGGCATTATCCGGTTTCAGATGCGATAAACGGTTCAACAACCACAATGGATTAATATTGTCATCTCCGCCATTTTCCGCATAACTAAAATCGAAATCCAGTTTCAAGCGTTTAACATCGGCACGCCAAGGTGCGATCTCAAGTTCAACGGTCAAGGCTTGGATCACCTGAATTAAATCCCCCGGCAGAGCGATATCCGCTTTGCGTAATTTATTGATTTCGGCGGGATCAACATCGGCATGAATCACTTTGGCGTTGCTGGCGAAAGTGTCGAGCTTACCGGTAACGCGGTCATCAAACCGTGCACCGAACACCAACAGTAAATCCGCTTCTTGGGTGGCGTAATTCGCGGCTTTAGTGCCATGCATACCGATCATTCCCATATAATACGGGTTATCAGACGGAATAGCACCCAAGCCCTTCAATGTGGAAACACTCGGAATTTGAGTGACGTTGATAAACTCGCGCAGAGCGGGAACTGCCTTCGCCATGCCTACGCCTCCGCCGATATAAAGCACCGGGCGTTTGGCATTTTTCAGCAACTCCAACGCTTGTTGTAATTTTTCAGTGGAAAGTGCGGTCGGTTTTTCGCTTGTTTTTACGATTGGTAACAAATCGGTTTCGGCGAACTGCACGTCTTTCGGAATATCAATCAGCACAGGGCCGGGACGACCGTCTTGGGCAATAAAAAAGGCTTGTGCAAAGATTTCCGGCAATTCATCAACATGTTGCACGATAAAACTGTGTTTGGTGCAGGCAAGGGAAAGCCCTAATACATCCGCTTCCTGAAAAGCATCGGTGCCAATCAATGGCGCTGCAACCTGCCCGGTAATCGCCACGATAGGGATGGAGTCCATCTGCGCATCACCTAATCCGGTCACCAGATTAGTCGCTCCCGGGCCTGATGTGGCGATACATACACCGGTCTTACCACTTGCCCGCGCATAACCAATCGCCGCCATTGCTGCACCCTGTTCGTTACGACACAACAAATGTTCAATATCGCAATCATACAACGCATCATATACCGGCATTATTGCACCACCGGGATACCCGAATACCCTATCTACACCATGCGCTTTCAAACATTCCGTAACTAATCTCGCCCCGTTCATGTTGCTACCTGCCTTCAAATAAATTCGAAAAGGCTTTATTATAACGATCTTTTTATCCGATGGCATCTTTTGTTATGAAAAGTGCGGTCATTTTTTTGATTATTTTGCTATCATAGGTAACAATTTTTCAATCGGGGATTTTCAATGCAAACACTTCCGTTTCGCGCCGTGGTATCCGATATGGACGGCACACTACTCAACGCCCATCATGTAGTCGGTGATTTTACTATATCTACGCTGGAAAAACTGGCGCAAAGAGGCATCGATATCGTGCTGGCAACAGGACGCGGCTATACCGACGTATCATCAATTTTAAACAAAATGCAGATTGAAAAAGCGGCAATGATCACCTCTAACGGAGCACAAATTCACGATTTGCAGGGTAATTTGCTGTATAGCAATTATCTGCCTGAAGATATTGCATTTGAAATAATGAATATAGAATTCGATCACTCGCGCGTTTGCCTCAACACTTATCAGCACAATGACTGGTTTATTAATATTGATGTGCCACAAATGCGTAAATATCACAAAGATTCGGGTTTTATGTATGAAGTGGTTGACTTTAAACAACACTACGGTCGTGACACCGAGAAAGTGTTTTTTATCGCCCGCGATCCGAAAGATTTAGTAGAAGTAGAACGCGAATTACGTGATCGTTTCGGTAATTTCACATCCATCACTTATTCCACTCCTCAATGTCTGGAAGTGATGAATAAAAACGTATCAAAAGCCGCTGCACTTGCCCATTTGATTGAAGAACGTGACTACGATTTAGCCCATTGTATCGCTTTCGGTGATGGTATGAATGACATCGAAATGCTAACAGAAGTCGGCAAAGGTTGCGTAATGGGTAACGCTGATCCGCGTCTGAAAGCCGCATTACCGGATTTTGAGCAAATCGGTTTGAACAAAGACGAAGCCGTGGCAAGTTATTTACGCGCCATTTTTGGAATCTGGTAAATGTCAGTCTGGCAATCGGCTACACTGGTGGGTGGCGGAGCAGCACTCGGTGCAATCTTGCGCTGGGGTATGGGATTATGGCTTAATCCATTGCTTGCCACCCTGTCTTTCGGCACCTTAATTGTCAACTGGCTCGGTTGTTTTCTTATCGGCATCTTAACCGCATTAATCTGGCAATTCCCACAATTTCCGTCGGAATGGAGACTATTTTTCATCACCGGCTTCCTTGGCAGTTTTACCACCTTTTCAGCCTTCTCCGCTGAAGTAATCGAAAACTTCTTGAACCGACAATGGACAAACGGCTGGATTGTTATTGTTCTGCACCTTATCGGAAGCCTTGTTTTTACATGGCTGGGAATCTATTGCAGCAAAGGATTAAGATAAAATCGGCTAATATAAAACGGCTAAAAAAAGCACCGCTCTTTTTTAACCGTTTGAACGCGCAAATGCCGCCGCTTCGGCAATCAGTTCTTCGCTAGGACGCAGCCCGGTATAAAGCTCAAACTGCTCTACCGCCTGCAAAACAATCACTTCTGCTCCTGAAATCGTCAATTTGTGTTGTTCTTTGGCATAACGGATAAAAGGCGTTTCAGCCGGTAACGCGACCACATCAAAAGCAACACTTGCCCGTTCGATCATGGCACACGGAAACGCCAAATCAAATTCTTCCTCACCGCCAGCCATCCCTATTGGCGTAACGTTAACTAAAATATCCGCCACTTGTTCGGTTAATTCGGCAAGGTATTGATAGCCATACAAATCGGCTAAATAACGTCCGGTTTTCGGATTACGGGCAACGATTTTGACGTTCTCAAATCCTGAATTTTTAAACGCCGCTACCACTGCTTTCGCCATGCCGCCACTACCTTGAACAAGCACTGAAGAGTTTTTATCCAATTGATATTTCTCAATTAATTTCACAATCGCAATATAATCGGTATTGTAAGCTTTGAGATGGCCGTTGTTATTCACAATGGTATTAACCGATTCAATTGCTTGTGCGGATGGAGAAATTTCATCTAAAAACGGAATACAGCTTTCTTTAAACGGCATAGACACCGCACAACCTCGGATTCCCAACGCCCGCGCACCTTTTACGGCGTGTTCAATGTCACTGGTTGTAAACGCCTTATAAATAAAATTCAAACCCAGTTTTTCATATAAATAGTTATGAAAACGAGTGCCGAAATTGCCCGGTCTGCCTGATAAGGAGATACAGAGTTGAGTGTCTTTATTAATCATTTTGCTTATTCCTGTAAATTTAGAAACATTGAAAAACATAGCGGCAAAACACAGTCGCAAAACGCAAATTTTTTCGACCGCACTTTTGGTTAAATTTGCTAAATATTCAATGCCGCAGCATCATCAATAAAATACTGGTTCATATCAAAAGCAGGTTTAGCGTCTTTATCTTTGCTGATAATTCTTGCCGGCACGCCGGCCACGGTTGCATATTCGGGAACGGGTTGCAGCACCACGGAGTTAGCTCCGATCTTAGCGTATTTTCCTACTTCAATATTGCCCAGCACTTTGGCGCCGGCGCCAATCATTACGCCTTCGCGAATTTTCGGATGGCGATCACCACATTCTTTGCCCGTTCCACCAAGGGTGACACCTTGTAAAATGGATACATCGTTTTCAATAACGGAGGTTTCACCCACCACAATTCCCGTAGCATGGTCGAACATAATGCCACAACCGATTTTCGCCGCCGGATGAATATCCACATCAAAAGCCACAGAAATCTGATTTTGCAGATAAATTGCCAAGCCCTTACGTCCTTCATGCCATAGATAATGAGTAACACGATAGCTTTGCAGAGCGTGACAACCTTTTAAATATAAAAGCGGTGTTGAATAAAGTTCTACTGCCGGATCACGCTGGCGCACGGCACGAATGTCGCACGCAGCACTTTCGATAATACTCGGTTTGGCTTGGTAAGCATCCTCAATGATTTCACGCAGCGTAATCGCCGGCATTGTGGCGGTGGCAAGTTTATTCGCTAAAATATAACTCAATGCCCCGCCTAAATTTTTATGTTTTAAAATGGTCGAATGGAAAAAGCTGGCGAGCATAGGCTCGTTATCTACCAACTCTTTCGCTTCGTCACGAATGAGTTTCCAAACCTCAACGGACATATAGTTTTCCTTTTTATTCACCTTTTCGTTCACGTCCAAGTAGGCTGATTGCCGCTTCTTTAGCATCTTTACCATGGAATAAGACCTGATAAATTTGTTCGGTAATCGGCATTTCCACGCCTTGACGCTGCGCCAATAAATGCGCCTCTCGTGTGTTGTAAAAACCCTCTACAACCTGTCCGATATTATCCAACGCGGTTTGAGCAGAAAAACCCTGCCCCAGCATCATGCCAAAACGGCGGTTACGCGATTGGTTATCGGTGCAGGTCAATACTAAATCACCCAGCCCGGACATCCCCATAAAAGTGTTCGGATTCGCTCCCAAAGAAACTCCTAACCGGCTAATTTCCGCCAATCCTCGCGTGATTAAAGCAGTTCTGGCATTGGCACCGAACCCCATCCCGTCGGACATTCCCGCACTAATCGCAATCACGTTTTTAATCGCTCCGCCAAGTTGGACACCAATCATATCGTGGTTAATATACACACGGAAATTTTTACTGTAATGAATACGCTCCTGGAATTCCAAGGCGAACTCTTCGTCATGAGAAGCCAACGCAATTGCAGTTGGCATTCCTATCGCCAGCTCTTTTGCAAAGGTCGGGCCGGATAACACTGCAAGCGGATATTTCTCGCCCAACTCCTCTTTAATGACATCCTGCAACAAGCGCCCCGAATCGCGTTCCAAGCCTTTGGTTGCCCATACAATGCGATTATCAGAATGGAGGTAAGGTTTGATTTGTCGGATAACATCGGCAAAAACATGACTCGGCACGACGATCAAAATATCGCGCGATTGGGCGATTGCCTTGCCTAAATCAGCTTCAACATACAATGTCTCGGGAAACGGGATATCGGGCAGATACTGACGATTTTGTCGCTCCTGCTGCAAGCGTTCGCAGTGAATGGGATCATGCCCCCAAAGATAAGTAGGCGAACCGTTACGTGAAAAAGCAATTGCTAAAGAAGTACCGTAAGAACCGGCACCGATTACGGTAACGGGAGAGATGGTGATTTCCGTTTTCATTGTTTTTACTCCACACAAAACCAAAATTTATGTATTTCACACATAGATACTTAAAGCGACTGAATTCAATCTTACTCTGCTCTAGGATGTAACAACAAATTCGACACTTAACATATCTACTCTAACATTATAAGCATATTACTTAATTTTGCTCTATTTTTATCACTTAATTTGTAACAGACTACTGCATCATATCTTGCTTTTCTGATTTTCTTTAAAGAGGAATATTAACCAATAAAATTTTCAGTAGTGTTGCCCATCGGATTGATAACCAATTCGAACTAATCCTCCCACATTATAAAACACCGTAAATTTTCACCGCACTTTTGGCACTTCTCGATAAAATCTATTACAATAAACCTTATTTTATACTTAAAGAAGGACAGTATTATGATTATCGTAACCGGTGGTGCAGGCTTCATCGGCAGTAATATCGTGAAAGCATTAAACGAAATGGGACGAAAAGACATTTTGGTGGTAGATAACCTGAAAGATGGTACTAAATTCGTTAATCTGGTGGATTTAGACATTGCCGACTATTGCGATAAAGAAGATTTCATAGCTTCTGTAATCGCCGGAGACGACTTAGGCGATATTGATGTAATTTTCCATCAAGGTGCCTGCTCCGCCACTACGGAGTGGGACGGCAAATACATGATGCAGAATAATTACGAATATTCTAAAGAATTACTGCACTATTGTTTGGATCGCCAAATTCCGTTTTTCTATGCGTCTAGTGCGGCAACTTACGGTGATAAAACCGAATTTATCGAAGAGCGCCAATTTGAAGGCCCATTGAATGTGTACGGTTATTCCAAATTCCTATTCGATGAATATGTGCGCCAAATTCTGCCGGAAGCGGAATCTCCGGTATGCGGCTTTAAGTATTTCAATGTGTACGGGCCGCGCGAACAACATAAAGGCTCCATGGCGAGCGTAGCGTTCCATTTAAACAATCAAATGTTAAAAGGCGAAAACCCGAAATTATTTGCCGGCAGCGAACACTTTATCCGTGATTTTATTTATGTGGGCGATGTGGCGCAGGTTAATATCTGGGCGTGGCAACACGCAATTTCCGGTATTTATAACTGCGGTACCGGCAAAGCAGAAAGTTTTGAGGAAGTGGCCAAAGCTGTGATTAAATTCCACGCCAAAGGTGCGATTGAAACCATTCCGTTCCCGGAACATCTGAAATCGCGCTATCAGGAATACACACAGGCAAACCTTGCTAAACTACGCGCCGCAGGCTATGACAAACCGTTCAAAACCGTAGCGCAGGGCGTCGCGGAATATATGGCGTGGCTGAATCGTAAATAAAAAGTGAGTTTTACTTGCCACGTTAAGTAAACTCTCTTAAAAATTTCTTTTTGTGCGGTTAAAAAATCGAAAAATTTTTAACCGCACTTTTATAGCTCGACATGGTTTATATGACACCTCAAAAAACCAATTGTGACATCAAGGTAGCAAGCCCAGCTGTTTCATTTGCTTCACCACATCTTCCACCTGAATTTGCGCCATCAAGCCTTTCCCCTTTAATTTGGTTGCCCAAGGCAATTCTGATGCAGGTTTACCGTATTCACGCAACAGATTTTGTTCATATACCGACACCACATTTGCCAAATTATTATAAGGTCCTGTGCGCAGCGGGTTATGATAGGCATATAGACCGATAACTGGGGTGCCTTGCGTCGTAGCAAGATGAGCCGGGCCGGAATCCGGCGAAATAACCAAATCCACCATACCAATTAACGCAGTCAACTGCTTTAAATTGGTTTTTCCTGATAAATCAACCGGCTGAAAGTTGCATCGTGCCATAATCTGCGCCACAGTTTCCATCTCACGCTTAGCCGGCGAACCGCATAAAATTACTTGAATATTATTCCGGTGAGCAATTTCCGCTACTTGTGCATAACGCTCAACCAACCAATCTTTTTCAGGTTTGCTGGAGCAAGGTGAAATAATTAGATTTTTTCTAGTTGGATCAATATATTGCACAACCTCAGCACGCTCTTTCTCGCCTATCGCCAGCTGCCAGTGTGGCTTATCGATCGGCACGCCTAAATATTCGGCAAACGCCATAAAACCATCAAGAACATGGGGATTTTGCGGTTCATGAATTTTACGATTAGTAAACAACCATTGTCCTTCTCTCGCCCTTTTTTTACCAAAGCCGACTTTATACTTAGCTTTGATTCCTAAAGATAACACCGATGCACGTAGCGCTGTTTGCATATTCAGCAGAGCATCAAACTTCCGTTCAGCCAATCGTTGCCAAATATTTCTCGCATTTTTCCAACCGCTCTTTTTATCATAAACAATCAGCTCAACGCCTTGAATTCCTTCTAAAAGTTGTGCTTCCGTTTTACCGACAATCCAAGTCATTTCAGTATCCGGCCAATATTGTTGAATTTGTTGCACAGCCGCCAATACATGGCACACATCACCAATGGCGGATAAACGTAAAATACATAAAGATTGCGGTGGTTGGGTAAAAAGCGGCATAATAAATGTCTCTTTGATTTTGGCATTGGTTTTATTTTAAAGTAGAATAATGCTAACCGCCACCCATCCCAAGCAGAAAATGATTGAATTGCAATACCAAAACCGTTTCTTTTTATTCGCAGATGAAAGCTATGCCACACAAGAATACGCGTTATTTTTCACGCCTGATTACTGGCAAAATCAAAATCGTATAATCGGTTCGGCAAAAGGGCGCGGCACCACTTGGTTTTTGCAAACGCAGGATTTATTTGGGGTAAACTGCGCATTACGCCATTATTATCGGGGCGGTTTATGGGGCAAAATTATTAAAGACAAATATAAATTCAACACTTTAAACACAACCCGCAGTTTTGCCGAATTACGTTTATTGCATAAACTACATCAAGCGGGGCTGCCGGTGCCGAAACCCATTGCAGCACAGGTAGAAAATGTAGGATTCGGACTCTATCGAGCTGATATTTTAATGGAAAGAATCGAAAATGCTCAGGATCTAACTGCCATTATGCAACATTCCGAGCTTAATTCGCAAGGTTGGCAAAACATCGGCAAGCTTATCCGCCGCTTGCACGATATGCAAATTTGCCATACGGATCTAAACGCCCATAATATTCTGGTGCAGAAAAACCTTGCCGACGAAAAATATTGGTTACTGGATTTTGATAAGTGCGGTCAAAAATCGGGTAATTCTTGGAAACAAGAGAATTTGCAAAGATTACACCGCTCTTTCATCAAAGAGACCGAGCGAATGAAAATCCGCTTCAACGATACTGACTGGCAAGAACTACTGAACGGGTATCAACAAGGAGAAAAATAATCTGCTACTAAGCAAACCATATCCTTTTTCCCCCTTTCTACATAATGCACAAAAAATAGACCGCACTTTGATTTCATTATCCTAACTCATCAAAAGTGCGGTCAATTTTTACTTTGTTTTTTTAGATTACTTTTTCTTCGTTGGACGTTTCCAATTCGGAATATGGCGCTGACGCACACGGCTGATGACTAACTCGCCTGCTTCGACATTATCCGTCACCGTTGCACCTGCCGCGACGGTAACATTGTCAGCGATGGTGACCGGCGCGATAAGCTGGCTGTCAGAACCGACAAAAACATTATCGCCGATCACAGTTTTAAACTTGTTGGCACCGTCATAGTTACAGGTGATAACGCCCGCTCCAATATTACAATCACGGCCAATTTCCGCATCACCGATATAAGTTAAGTGGTTGACTTTAGAGCCCTTTCCTACTTTCGCCTGTTTAATTTCGACAAAATTGCCGACGTGAGTTTCCGCCGCCAATTCAGCTCCCGGGCGTAAACGGGAGAATGGTCCGATTGCTGCTTTTTCGCCTACAACAGCATTCTCCAATACGGAATACGGTTTAATTTCTACATCATCGGCAATTTCCACATTTTTCAGTACACAGCCGGCACCGATTTTGACCCGATTCCCTAATCGTACATTACCTTCGATAATCACGTTTATATCGATTTCCACATCCTTACCGTGTTCCAATTCGCCACGTAAATCAAAACGTTCCGGATCTGTCAAACTGACTCCCGCCAATAACAGTTTTTGCGCCTGTTTACGCTGGAAGTAGCGCTCTAATGCCGCCATTTGTAAACGGTTATTTGCCCCTTCCACTTCCATCATATCCGTCGCCTGCACTGCTACCACTTTAAATCCATCCTGATTCGCCAAGCCAATCACGTCCGTCATATAGTATTCGCCTTGCGCATTATTGTTATCCAAACGCGCGAGCCATTTTTTGAAACTCGCTCCGTCAGACACCATCACGCCCGTATTCACTTCGGTAATTTTCAACTGCTCGGCATTTGCGTCCTTTTGTTCCACAATTGCCGTAACATTACCGTCTTGGCGGATAATTCGCCCATAACCTGTTGGATTCTCAAGGTTTACTGTTAACAATGCAATGCCGTTTTCGGGTTTTGCTGCGATCAGTTTTTGTAGCGTTTCCGTAGTAATTAACGGGGCATCACCATAAAGCATCAAGATATTTTCATCATCCGCAAAAAACGGTGCCGCTTGTTGCATTGCATGTCCTGTTCCGAGCTGCTCCGCTTGAAAAACCCAATTCACCGGCTCATCAGCTAAACGCTGCTTTAATAAATCTGCACCGTGTCCATAAATCAAATGAATTTGCGCAGCATTCAATTGCTTAGCCGTATCAATTACATGCTTTACCATCGGCTTGCCTGCGACCTTGTGCAGCACCTTCGGTAGATCGGAATACATACGGGTGCCTTTACCGGCAGCTAAAATTACAACGCTTAGTTTTGTCATAATACTCTCTCTTGTTTTGAAAAGTACGGTCATTTTACACGGAATTTATTAAATTAAGAACAGATGCGAAATTAGTTTCATTATAATAAACAGCCATCCACAAATAACATATTGATTTTATTTGGTTTAAAAATGAATGGTAATAATATAAATTTATTGGCATCAAGCAAATGTATCATTAATAGATTTATAACATAGGATTTAGTTTTTCTTTATTATTAATATTGTTAGTTTTATGATTATATTTGAAGATATATATGATTTTTCTTTTTATGTGGTCGTACAATTAAATTCAATAAGTTTCAAAAAAGTTGTTTTGTGTGAAACTAGACGCAAGAGCAGAACTTATCTTTCTATTGTAGAACACGATCATTTTTATTATCACCCCGAAATCACTTATACAGAAATAACGTAATTATAATGAACTCAAACTTATACCTCGGCATCATGTCCGGTACCAGCCTTGATGGAGTAGATTTGGCATTAATGAATTTCAACGGACATTCTGCGCGCTTGGTTGCAGCGGATTTTATGCCGATGCCGGAAAAAATACGTGAAAAACTGACCGCACTTTTACACTCGGGCGAAACCTCATTGCAACATTTAGGCGAATTAGATCATCAGCTCGGACTACTTTACGCTGAGTCGGTTAATCTTTTTTTAGCTAAACAGCAGTTAACGCCCGAGCAGATTCAAGCTATCGGCTGTCACGGACAGACCATATGGCATGCGCCGAACGGAGATTTGCCGTTTACCATGCAAATCGGTGATATGAATTTGTTGGCGGCAAACACAGGAATCACCACTGTTGCCGATTTCCGTCGCAAAGATATGGCGTATGGTGGCCAAGGTGCTCCACTGGTTCCTGCTTTTCATGAAGGAATTTTTGCCGCTCCCAACCGCTTGACGGTGGTGTTAAATATTGGTGGCATCAGTAATATTTCCGTTCTTTCACCACATCAGCCGACTATCGGTTATGATGTTGGTGCCGGTAATACGTTAATGGACGGCTGGATTGCAAGGCATCTAGGCAAAGCCTACGATAAAGATGCCAAATGGGCGAAAACAGGCGAAATTGACACCGCTCTTTTAACCGCATTATTAAACGAGCCATTCTTACAACAAGCACCGCCGAAAAGCACTGGGCGCGAGCTATTCAATTTACCGTGGCTTGATAAAATACTTGCAAAACACACCGCACTTTTACCACAAAACGTACAACGCACCCTAGCTGAATTTACTGTACAAAGCATTGCTAATGAATTGAAATTATTGCAAAAAGAGGATTTACCGAATTTTCTGTTAGTCTGCGGAGGTGGCGCACGTAATCCGTTACTCATGCAACGTTTACATGAATTGCTACCAACGTGGGAAGTGTCGGATACAACAACATTCGGTTTAGATCCCGACTATGTAGAAGCCGCCGCTTTCGCATGGCTTGCCTATCGACGCCTAACCAATCAACCGAGTAATCTACCGAGTGTGACCGGCGCAAAAAGAGCGGCCAGTTTAGGCGTGATTTTTCCAAAATAATTAAGGGGAATAAAAATGGCACAAAATTTGCTCAATCAACTTACTCAACTCATTACCGAACAACGCAACAGCGCCTCAATGAATATAGATCGGCTGTCGGCACTAGAGATTTTACAAGTCATTAATAATGAAGATAAAAAAGTTGCCGTCGCGGTAGAAAAATGTTTACCGCAAATTGCTCAAACAGTGGAAAAAATTGTTGCCGCATTTCAACACGGCGGTCGACTGGTGTATGTCGGTGCGGGAACTAGTGGACGATTAGGTGTGTTGGATGCTTCAGAATGTCCCCCGACTTTCGGCGTACAACCGGAAATGGTGATTGGGATTATTGCCGGCGGCGAACAAGCGCTTCGCCAACCAATTGAAGGAGCAGAGGATAATAAATCACAAGCCGTAGAAGATTTACAATCCATTGATTTTTCAAGAAAAGACATATTAATTGGAATTGCCGCCAGTGGCCGCACACCTTATGTTATCGGCGCATTAGAATATGCAAAATCCCTTGGAGCGAAGACCGTTTCTCTCCTGAGTAATCCCGGTTCAGCGATGGCAAAAATTTCTGATATAGCGATTGAAACGATTGTCGGCCCGGAAGTGCTGACAGGCTCCAGCCGAATGAAATCAGGCACAGCACAAAAATTAGTGTTAAATATGCTGACGACAACCGCAATGATTTTACTCGGAAAATGTTATCAAAATTTGATGGTTGACGTACAAGCAAGCAATGAAAAATTACGCGCTCGGGCAATTAAGATTGTAATGGAAGCAACCGAATGTTCAAAAGAAATCGCCGAAGATACACTTAAAATCGCCGATAATAATGCTAAATTGGCAATTATGATGATTTTAGGCAACCTAAACAAAGAAACCGCCGCTAAAATATTGGCACAACATCACGGACAACTACGGCAGGCGTTAAGTCAATAATAACATAGCTATGAAAATGTGATTAAAAAAGGGGGGAAATCTTCCCCTAATAATTCATCGTTTAGCCGCTAAAGCCAATTGTTGCTACATAGAATAAAATAACGTAAAAAATTACCGCACTTGCTACTAATAAACGTTTTGCGACAGTCGGTTTACGCTGTTCCAGTTTAAATAAAATTCGCGCAATGATGCCCAACACGAACGGGTAGATCCATAAAAAGATCGACATTGCGTTAATTTGCAATTCACTCAACTGCGAATTTTTACCTAAATTCGGGGAAATCAAAATTGCTAACGGCCATAATAAAATCGGCAGGCAAAATCCGGCTAACGCCCACTGGAAACGGCTGAATCCTTCTGGTATTTTAATTTCATCCTTTCCCTTTTGCGTTTCTTCTCTTTCCATTTCCGGCTCCATATCGTTACAATAAGCAAAATTCAGGAGGGGAATATAACAAATGCAACGATTAATGAGAAGCGAACTACCGATTTTTTGTATCAAGTTCCGCGATTATGTGCGAGCAAAATATCGACAAGAACTGGTATTAACGGAAGAAGTTGATGAGCATGGTTTGCCCGTTACTGCTTTATATCTGCCTGAAAACTCACCGCACTTTGAGCAAATCATCGAAGACTATCATATATTTATTGCCGAACCGATGCATGAACGTTATGAACAGGCAAGTTGGCAGAGCGGTGATACTTCACCAAACCGCGCAAGTTATTCGCTAAAAGATCTATGGCGTTTTTCTAGAATGGATTTAAACGGCTTAAAAAACGCAAAATTTACCGTTTTTCTAACCGCACTTTGTATATTGATTTATCTGTTCGGGCTGTTTGGTTGGGATGAGGAAATTATGGAGTTTTCTCATTATCCGGCCTTTATCGACGAGGATTGGCAATTATGGCGTTATATTTCACACAGTTTAGTACACTTATCTCCGTTGCATATTCTATTTAATTTAACTTGGTGGTGGATTTTCGCCGGGGCAATCGAGCGAAAATTCGGTACTGGGAAATTAATTGGCTTATTCTTTGTTGCAGCCATAATTAGTGGTATTGGTCAGAATATCGCTTCCGGCCCTGCTTTTTTTGGCTTGTCAGGTGTGATTTATGCAGTGTTGGGATTTGTATTCTGTGTGGATAAATTCAGCTCACAAACGAGTTTTGACTTACCGCTAGGCTTTTTTAATATGTTGCTTGTCGGAATTGCTTTCGGCTTTATTAGCCCGCTCATCGGCATAAATATGGGTAATACGGCACATATTTCGGGGCTTATTGTCGGATTATTATTCGGCTTTTTACAGGCAAAAAAATGACCGCACTTTATTAGCGAAAACACAAAGTGCGGTCTGTTATTAGCGGATTTTATTATAACCGTAATCGCCGTAGTAGGCTTTTGTCATAATTTCTTCCATATCTTCCACTATTGCCAAACGCGGGTTAGCAGGCGAACATTGATCTTCATATGCCAATAAAGCCAATTCACGACGTGCTGCTAAGAATTCCTGTTCATCAATATTCTGTTCACGCAGGGGCATCTTCACGCCACAACGCACGGAAAGGTCATAAACCGCTTTAGCATAAGAGGCAACCCCCTCTTCCGGAGTAGATGCCGGTAAGCCAAGCATTCTTGCAATATCCTGATATCTCACGTCTGCTACATAGCTGGTATATTTCGGCCACGTTACCAGTTTGGTCGGCCGCGTGCCGTTATAATGAATCACCAACGGCAGTAAAATAGCATTGGCTCGACCGTGAATAGTATGGAATTTTCCGCCGAGTTTGTGCGCCATAGAGTGACAAATACCCAAGAACGAGTTGGCAAATGCCATTCCGGCCATTGTCGAAGCATTATGCATTTTTTCGCGCGCAAAAGGATCAGCTTCTTTGACCGATTTTTCCAAATACTCAAATACTAATTTGATCGCCTGTAATGCCAAGCCATCGGTATAATCATTTGCTAAAACGGATACATAGGCTTCGGTTGCATGGGTTAACACGTCTAAACCGGTATCCGCCGCAATGTGAGCCGGAACAGACATAACCAGTGCAGGATCGACAATGGCGATGGTCGGAGTGAGGGAATAGTCTGCTAGTGGGTATTTAATATCGCCGTCGGTAATCACCGCAAACGGTGTGACTTCGGAACCTGTGCCGGAAGTAGTCGGAATACCGATAAATTTCGCTTTACGACCTAATTGCGGGAATTTAAATGCACGTTTACGGATGTCCATAAATTTTTGCACCAGATCACGGAAATCCACTTCAGGTTATTCATAGAATAACCACATAACTTTCGCCGCATCCATTGGTGAACCGCCACCTAGTGCAATAATGGTATCAGGCTGGAAGCTACGCATTAATTCCGTACCGCGTCGTACGGTTTCGATACTTGGGTTCGGTTCCACATCAGCAAATAACTGGTAAGTGACTTTATTGCGGCGCAAACGTAACTGCTCGGCGATTTTCTCCACAAAACCTAGATCGACCATTGAACGGTCGGTCACGATCATCACTTTTTCCGCATCTTTCATTGTTTGCAGATATTGAGTCGAATCACGCTCAAAATAGATTTTTGAAGGCACTTTAAACCATTGCATATTATTTCTCCGCCTTCCCACGCGTTTAATATTAATTAAATTGATCATACTTACGTTGTTACCCACGGAGTTTTTACCGTAAGAACCGCAACCAAGCATCAATAATGGGAGGAAAGAGTTATACACATCGCCGATACCGCCAAAAAAGGAAGGAGAATTCCAAATAACCCGAATAGCTTTTACGCGATCACCAAATGCTTTCGCCAATTTGGCATCTTTAGTGTGAATTACCGCGGAGTGACCCAAACCGTGGAATTCAACCATCGCTTCGGATAAATCCAATCCTTCCTGAGTAGAATGAAATTTTAAAACCGCTAATACCGGTGATAATTTTTCACGCGTTAACGGCTCTTTTTCACCAACTTCTTTACATTCCGCCGCAAGAATATTGGTATTCGCCGGCACGCTAAAACCGGCTTGTTCAGCAATCCAAGTTGCAGGTTTACCAACCACATTAGCGTTGAGTTTTGCTCCGCTATAGTTTGCACTGTTGGCTTTTACGCCGAAGATATATTCTTCCAGCATCGCTTTTTCTTTTTTATTGACGTAATAAACGCCGTAAGTCTTCATCTCTTTGTTGAATTCATCATAAATTTCCGCATCTATAATTGCCGCTTTCTCGGAGGCACAAATCATTCCGTTATCAAAGGATTTAGACAATA
Source organism: uncultured Mesocricetibacter sp. (assembly GCA_905373425.1). Lineage (GTDB taxonomy): Bacteria > Pseudomonadota > Gammaproteobacteria > Enterobacterales > Pasteurellaceae > CAJPST01. The sequence goes on along the minus strand of CAJPST010000001.1, from coordinate 771 downwards.
CAATGTCATGAACGGCTTGTTTGATGTTGGCACTACGTTCTACGTAAACCGGCACATTACCGGCACCGACACCTAAAGCAGGTTTACCACAGGAATAAGCAGCTTCCACCATCGCATTACCACCGGTCGCAAGAATTGTTGCAATACCAGGGTGTTTCATTAGTGCGGATGTGCCTTCCATTGATGGTTTCTCAATCCATTGAATGCAATCCTTCGGCGCTCCTACAGCAACAGCGGCTTCATATACTACGCGGCTGCATGTGCCGAACATTGTTGAGCTGAAGGGATGAAAGGTAAAAACGATTGGATTACGGGTTTTTAAACAGATAAGAGCTTTGAAGATGGCAGTGGAAGTTGGATTAGTTGTTGGAGTGATACCACATACGACACCTACTAGATCGGCTATTTCAGTAATCCCCGTGACATCATCCTCATTAATTATACCCACCGTTTTTAAATTAGGTAGAAAAAATTATATCTGCCTAATTCGTGATCTGGATCACATAATCCTTTTTTATTTGGAAGGATGGTCTGTAAAATGAAATAACTCCCTCAAAAAATAAGGAATTTATGAAATAAATTTTCAATTCTCCCCTTTATTTATCTAGAAATTTCCGCCATACTAGCGCCCTTTTTATATACGCTTTCCAATCTTGATTCTAAAGGAAATTTTTATGTCAACAACAAAAGACAACCACGTCAATTTGACTGCCAATTGATCTGCCCTCCAAAAGTTGGACAGGTTAGTTAACTTAAATATTGAGCTCGGTA